>JACRCE010000005.1 GCA_016213015.1 Deltaproteobacteria bacterium
CCAGTGGGATGTTCCGCCAACGGCCGGGGTCGGTTATAGTTTCACGATAGTCGTATCCGACGGCGACGCCAAGGCCTTTCAGGGGCTTACCTTAAACCCCGTGGTGGAAAACAGATAAAGACCGTGAACCCAGTTAGGGAAGCTCCGATTTATTCCTATTTTGTCATTGCGAGCCCAGCACCACTTTGGATTACGAAAGTATGTTGCTTGATAAATTTCCTCGTGCAACAAAGTGGTGCTGGGCGTGGCAATCTTTAAGTTGTTGATTTCATTGAAGACGAGATTGCTTCGCGGAGCGAGAATGACGGTTTATGACGGGTTAGAGAATTAATCAGACCTTCCTTACATCGATGAACCGTCCCTCGCTTCAAGCCGCCCTGTCTGCCGCCCTTTTATCCGTAATAGATATTAATTATATATAAATTAAAAAAAATACTTGACAAATATGCGAAATTAAAATAAGGTTTTCATAAGGTTCCGAAAATCATACGCTGGGCGCAGGACATATATGCCAAGAAATAATCTCAGAAAGATACGGGAAGAACGTCTGATAAGCAAGGCCGAGCTTGCGAGAAAGGCCGGTATCTCTCCGCTTACCGTGGACAGGATCGAGAACGGCTTCAGTTGCAGGGTCGACACGAAACGCAAGATTATTCAGGCGCTGGGCATCAAGTTATCCGACAAGGACAAGGTGTTTGGCGACCACGGTCACAGATGATGCCGCCCAAGCGGGATAATCTGTAAGCGGCGCATCCCGTCCGGTAAGAACGAGGGGTTTAGGCGGCGGGCATGCGTTATCATTATTTAAGGGTTGACGGCGAATGATAAAGATAAACCTTTTACCGGTCAGACAGGCAAAAAAGAAAGAATCTATGCGCCGGCAGATTGCCGTCGCGGCTTTGGGCAGCGTTTTGCTGTTCATGATCCTCGGCGTATCGTATGCGTCGATCTTGGTAAGCGTATCAGGGCTCAAGGACGTTATAACCAACGAGGAAAAGGAAGTTGTAAGACTTGACAAGGAAATAGGAGAGTTGAAGAATCTTGAGGCCGAAAGAAAGGTCGTTCTCGACAAGTTGAATATCGTCAAACAGCTTGAGATAAATAAGCGGCAGCATCTCAAGCTGTTTGCCGATATCGCCGGTTCCGTCCCCGACAGGTTGTGGCTCGACTCATTGAAAGACGTCGGGCCTGAGGTTGTAATAATCGGGTTTGCCTCCGGCGACGACGTGGTCGCTGAGTTCATGCGGGCGCTTGAAAAGAATCTTGCCTCGTGGAAGATCGAGCTTGAGGTCGTCAATCAGGTGGAAAAGGAGTCTCGGAAGCTGTCCAGCTTTACGATCAAGCTTGAAAGACCCAAGGAAAAGGAAAAAGAGGCGGCTCCGAAGGCTGGGGCCAAACCAACAGGCCCAGCCTAAGGGCTCCGGGATCCAAGATTCTAAAATGGTGAATCGTGCAAAAGATTGACATAAATGTGATATTGAAACTGCCGACCCCCAAGAAGCTTATAATACTTGGGGCGATTTGGCTTGTCGTTGTAGTCGTCTTTTATTTTCTGTTGTATGGCGCAAAGATGTCGGAAAAAAGCGAACTGACCGTAAAGCTTGCAGGGCTCAAGAAGACCGTGGCTGAAAAGCAGCAGATGGCGAATAACGTCCCAAGGCTTAAAAAGGAGAGAGAAGAGTTGACCGCGCAGTTGTCTATGGCGCTCGCGCAACTGCCTAACGAAAAAGAGATCGCAAACCTCTTGCAGAACATATCCGACGCCGCCAAGTCGTCGCGGCTGGAGATATTGACATTCAAGCCTGGCAAGGAAGCGCCGAAGGGTTTTTACGCCGAGGTTACGATTGACATGAAGGTTGAAGGGCGTTATGCAAACCTCGTTGCATTTTATGAAAGAGTGGCGGGCTTGCCGAGGATCGTCAATATAAGCAGGTTGACCGTGACAAGCGGCAAGGAGGTCAGAGGAGAGATTATGATGTCCGCCAATTTCATTGCTACGACCTTTAAGTTTTTGCCGCAGGCCGCGGAGGCGAAGAAATAGATGATGGAAAAGTCCGACAACGCAAGCCGTAAGCATGAGGCAGCGCCGAAAGGCCGCGGGTTCAGGGCGGCAATGGCGAGCCGGAATCTTTCATGGCTCACCGCGCTTGTTTTCTGCTCTTTCTTTGTCGTTGCCTGCGGGCAGGGCGATACGCCATCGGCGCCCAATGTTAAGACGCAGGCGCCAAAAGAGGCGGCAAAGTCCGCTCCTTCGGCCGTGAAAGCGACGGATGAGAAAAAGGAAGAGGCGCCGTCCGCCGCGGATATGAAAAATCCTTTCAAGCCGTATATCGTCAAGGTGGATCTAAGGGCGCCCGTTGTCGCGCCAACGACGCCGCTCCAGAAATATGAGGCGGAGCAACTTAGACTGGTGGCCGTAATGTGGGGCGAGGGCGGCGCATTCGCAATGGTGGAGACGCCGGACGGCAAGGGTTTTTCCGTAAGAAAAGGCGACTTGATCGGAAGTAGAAATGGGAAGGTAAAAAGGATAGAAAAGGATCAGGTTGTGGTGGAAGAGCGGTTTACGGACGCAAGCGGCGAGGTGTCGGCCAGTGAATATGCGTTGAAACTGCCGCTGTCCAAAGGAGAGGAGGAGTTGCGTGAAACACATTGAATTATGTCATCGGACGGAAGCCGGAGGCAGGAACGCCGATTTTCCGCGGCGTTTAACGGGCGCGTTGAGGGGCCTCGTTTCCGCGTTGGCGTTTGTCGCGTGCGGTTCGTTGATTTTTTGGGGATGCGCGGGTCCCGTTCAGGAGATAAAGCCCGCGGGTGAGAAGCAAAAGGCCGGCATTGAAAAGATAACCGTGATGGAAAACGGCAGGGACGTTTTGATAGAGGCCACGGAGGCTTTCACATATACCGCCTTTAAGCTGACCGAGCCGGACAGATTGATCATTGACTTTCCAGGCGTAGACGTCAAGAAGGTGAGCGCGCCGATAGAGGTGAATAACGACTTTATTACAGCCATTACCGTTGCAAGTTACGGAGATGAAGCGTCAACGCCCATTGCAAGGGTGGAGATAGGGCTAAAGCAGGGCATTGCAAATGAGATCAGAAAAGGCGACGGCAGCATCCTTGTGAGATTGAATCAAGAGACCGCGCCCGGCCAGGACATAACCGCCGTAGTCGAGGCCATTGCCGGCGTTCCGGCGGCGGGTTTAGCCGCTGCGCCGGCAACGGAACCATCGTTGCCGCAAGGCGGCGAGGCAAAGGAAGAATCGGCGTCGACGGCCGCCAAGTCATCCGACGTTGCTGCTTCGCCGGGTGAAGCGAAGGAGCCGCGCAAGGCCGATAAACTGCTGGCGATAGAGGCGATGGAGGAAAATGGCGCGACGGTGATAAGGATCGCCGGCAACGGCGCGATAGGCGACTTCAATGCCATTGAGATTGACGGCAAGGCGTCGCCAAGGCTGGTAGTGGACGTGTGGAACGTCGGAAGCTCCATTCCAAAGAAAGTCCTCGGCATAAACACGCCGCACTTCAAAAGAGTAAGGGTAGGCGAGTATCCAAATAAGACGAGGCTTGTTTTCGACGCGAAAAACAAGGCCCTGCCGAAGTACGCCATAGAGAAAGCGGGAGATTATCTGGTTATAACCGCTGGCAACGGCAACGCGAAAAAGACGCAGGAAGCCGTATCCAAGGGCGTGGCAGCGCCTGAGCCGCTTGCGGTCGTTCAGCCTCCTCCGCCGCCTCCTGCGTTGCTGGAACCTAAGGCTGACGAGTATGCGCGGCTTACGGGGGTTGATTTCAAGCGAATGACCGGCAATGCGCAGCTTACGCTGACATTGTCGGGTAAGGTTGACTATAAATTGACCAAAAATGCCGACGACGCCGGCTTCGTATTGGACATCGCCGGGGCCGTCATATCCGGCGAGCTTGAAAGAACGCTGGATGCCTCGGCGCTCAAGACGCCGGTGGCGAGCATCAGCTCGTTTCACCTGCCGTCTGAAACAGTAAAGACCGTCCGCATTGTCGTGAAACTCAAGGAAAAAACGGCTTACGACGTCTTGCAGGAAGGCGAAGTAATACGGGTAGTCTTCCCGCTTGAGGCCGCGCCGCAGACGATTGCGAAGAAGGCTGACGTAAAATCAGACAAAGAGACCGCGGTTGGAACGAGTGAGCCGGAGGGCGCCAAAGCAAGCCGCAAGATATCCCTGGACTTCAAGGATGCCGACATAGGCAATATCCTGAGGCTCATGGCCGAGGTAAGCAATCTGAACATCATCGCCGGGGAAGACGTCAAGGGCAAGGTTTCGCTCAGGCTTGTCGACGTCCCGTGGGAGCAAGCGTTCGACATCATCTTGAAGACCAATGGCCTGGGCAGGACGCAGGAGGGCAATGTGGTTCGGATAATGCCCATTATGAAGATCAAGCAGGAAAGCGAAGAGGCCGCCGCGTCGAAGAAGGCCAAGGAGAAGTTAGAGGACCTCGAGATAAAATTGCTGTCCGTCAATTATTCGAAGGCAAGCGATTTGGAGCCTCAGGTTAAAAGCCTGTTGAGCGACAGGGGAACCCTTTCGACGGAGGTACGGACGAACACGCTTATTATCAAGGACACCCCGTCCAGCATCAAGAACGCCGTGGACATGGTAAGGAAGCTGGATACGCCTACGCCGCAGGTGTTGATAGAGGCACGGATTGTAGAGGCGCAGAGCAATTTTGCGAGGGACCTCGGCGTTCAGTGGGGGGTGACGGGGTATACTACACGAGGCACGGAGGAGGGTAACAGATATGCAACGATGTTCGGCAGCACGTCCACCTCGCCGCCAGCCAAGCTGCTTGATACGCGGATGGTCGGTTCAAGCGGCAGGATTTCCGAACAACCCAACTACGCGGTAAGTCTTCCGGCATCGGGCACGGCCGGGCCGCTCGGCGCGCTCGGTTTTTCATTCGGCAAACTGACGGGCGACCCGCTGCTTCTCGACCTTCGCATATCGGCCGGCGAAAAAACCGGCAAGACCAAGGTGGTGTCGAGGCCGAGGATCACGACTCTGGATAATAAGGAGGCCAAGATATCGCAGGGCGATTCCGTGCCGTTCGAGACGGTATCCTCTTCCGGCACACAGACCGCATTTATAGACGCCACCCTTGATCTGGTCGTTACGCCGCATATAACGCCGGACGGCAGCGTAGCCATGAAGATCAAAGCCACGAGGAACTCGATCGGTTCATTCAGGAGCGCGTCAGGCACGCCGAGCATCAGTAAGAAGGAGGCTATGACCGAAATAATCGTGAAGGACGGCGAGACGGCCGTCATCGGCGGCATAGTCGTGGCCGACAAGTCGGACAACGTCAGCGGCATACCTTATCTGCAAGACATCCCGTTGCTTGGCTGGATGTTCAAGAATAAATCCATCTCTGATAATCAGACGGAACTTTTGATATTCATAACGCCGAGCATCGTAAAGCAAGAGGGAAATATTGCGTTGAATTGACGGGATTGCGCGGGAGATGGCCGCTAAAAGAAAAGGAAGCAGCGTTGCTGGTTTCGGCATAGAAAGTAAAACCCGGAGTCGCACATGGAACTACCGTTTTTCCCGAAGAAAAATAACACAGTAGCCTTTGACATCGGCTCAAATTCCATAAAGCTCATCCAGATGAGGCAGGTCAAGAAAGGCTGGGAGCTTCTCAAGATGGGGTTTGCCGAGCTCCCGCCGGAGGCTATAGTGGACGGTTCCATCATAGACTCCATGACCGTTACGAACACCTTGAAGGAGCTTATAAAGGAACAGGGCATCAAGCTCAAGGACACGGTCTTGTCCCTGACCGGCCATTCCGTCATTATAAAGAAGGTGAGTTTCCCGGCCATGACCGAGGACGAGTTGGCCGAGTCCATACAGTGGGAGGCCGAGCAGTACATACCGTTCCCGATAACCGACGTTAATATAGACTTTCAGATACTCGGGGCCGACGCGGAGGGCAAGGGACAGATGGACGTCATGCTCGTCGCGGTCAAGAAGGACGTGATAAACGACTACACCAACGTGATAAAAGAGGCCGGGCTTAATCCCGTGGTCGTAGACGTGGACTCATTCGCCCTTGAGAACATGATGGACATAAACTATCCGGTAACCCCGGGAGAGAACGTAGCCGTAGTCAACATCGGCGCGAGCATCACGAGCATAAGCGTGATAGTGGGAAGTTTCACCACCTTTACCCGTTCCATTCCAATGGGCGGCAATCAATTTACCGAGGAGATACAGCGCCAGCTCAGCGTAAGCTTCAAGGACGCTGAGGATATGAAGACCGGCAGGAAGGACCCCGGTCAGGAAGGCGTTCAATTATCGGCCGCGATGGAGTCCGTGGCAACCAATTTGGCGTTCGAGGTCAAGAGGTCTCTGGACTTTTTCGTCGGCGGCGCTCAGGGCGCCGATATAAGCAGGATATATCTTTGCGGCGGGGCGTCCAAGGCTGCAAGACTCGTTGAACTGATGCAGGAGAAGACCGCCCTGCCTGTGGAGATAGCGGATCCGTTCAAGAACCTTGCCGCCGGCAAGTCGTTTGACGCCGAAAAGCTCAAACAGTCTGGACCGTTCTTTTGTGTGGCCGTAGGCCTTGCGACAAGGAGGTTTGCGGACAGATGAGCCGCAAGGAAAATTAGGGACACTTTCCTATTTATCCTAAATTATAATTAAGGAAGGTCTGATTTATTCTTATTTTGTCATTGCGAGCCCAGCACCACTTTGGATTACGAAAGCGTGTTCCTTGGCAAATTCCTTCGTGCAACAAAGTGGCGCTGGGTTGATTTCCTTGAAGACGAGATTCTACGCTGCGCGAGAATGACGGGCCGGCGAATTAATCAGAGCTTTCTTAACTCAATGAGATAAATAGGGAAGTGTCCCTAATTTTCCGAGACGCACCCGCAAGGGGTGCTTTTTTTTTAACGTTTGACGTTTTTGTGGTAGATTTTCGCGCATGAAGCGCTGGAGGATTGTTAAAAGATGCTCCGCTATCTTACATCAGGCGAATCGCACGGTCCGGAGCTGACGACTCTGATTGACGGCGCGCCTTCAGGGCTTGAGTTGAGCTCAGGCCGGATAGACTTTGATTTGAAGAGGCGGCAAGGCGGTTATGGGCGCGGCCAGAGGATGAAGATAGAGAGCGACAGCGTTCGCATAATCTCAGGCGTAAGACATGGACGAACCCTCGGCTCTCCGATATGCCTCGTAGTATCCAACCGCGACTGGGAGAACTGGACTTCCATCATGGGCGCTGGAGTTGGAGCCGTAACGGATGATGGCCGGGTGGTAACAAGGCCAAGGCCAGGGCACGCCGATCTTCCCGGAGGATTGAAGTACGGCCACCGGGATTTGAGAAATATACTCGAGCGCTCCAGCGCGAGGGAGACCGCGGCTCGCGTGGCCGCCGGGGCTGTTGCAAAGGCGCTGCTGGAGAGGTTTGGGATACGGGTCATGAGTTGGGTCGTCTCCATCGGAGACGTCAAGTGGCGTCCGGATAAGGGTCTGAGGCCGGCAGACCTTTTCAAGGCCGCGGAGGCATCGGCAACGCGATGCCCCGACAAAAAGGCGTCAGAGGACATGATGGCCGCGATTGACCGCGCAAAGGCCGACGGCGACAGTCTCGGCGGCGTAGTCGAGGTGGTTGCAACCGGCGTTCCTCCGGGTTTGGGAAGCCACGTTCAGTGGGATAGGAAACTCGACGCAAGGCTTGCCTTATGCCTGATGAGCATACAGGCGATAAAGGGCGTTGAGGCCGGTCTTGGATTCAAGACCGCATCCCTTCCGGGGTCAAAGGTTCATGACGAGATTTTCTATATGAAGGCGGCAAATGGCGTAAAAGGGGCTTATTGGCCGAATGTGCCTCGTTTTTTCAGGCGGACGAACAACGCGGGCGGCATAGAGGGTGGGATGTCGAACGGCGAGCCTATAGCGTTCAGGATTGCCATGAAGCCGATACCCACGCTCTATAAGCCGCTTCGTTCAGTGGACATAGAGACGAAAAAACCGTTCAAGGCGAGCGTGGAGCGTTCAGACGTGTGCGCCGTGCCGGCCGCGGGCGTCGTTGCCGAGGCGGTAATGGCCTTTGAGCTTGCAACTGCATTTCTTGAGAAGTTCGGCTCGGATTCGATTGTCGAGCTTGAGCGCAATTATACAGGGTATTTGAAACAGCTAAGCGGATATTAAAGACCGTGATGCGTGATGGGAAAAAGGCAGTGAACGTCGTGCTCACCGGCTTCATGGGCGCGGGCAAGACGGCGGTCGGCAGGGCGCTTGCAACCGCGCTCGGCCTCGGGTTTCTCGACACCGACGCCGCTATCGAGCGCGAGTCCGGCCTGACGATAAAGGATATATTCGCCAATGGAGGCGAGGAGCGGTTCAGAGATATCGAGTCGGACATCATAGAGAGGCTCTCAGACAACAAACTCGGAAGCGGTCTTGTTGTATCCGTCGGCGGCGGCGCGGTTATAAGGGAAGTCAACAGGAAAAGGCTCAAGGGTTTTGGATGCATGGTCTGTCTGTCGGCCTCGGTTGACGAGACATTGAGAAGGGTAGGATCGAAAAAGAATCGTCCTTTGCTTTCTCAATCGGAAGCCGCATCGAGAGAGACCATAGAGGCATTATTGAAGGAGCGGGAGCCTGTTTATCAGGACTGCGACGTTTGTATAGATACGACCTCCTTGACGGTTAAGGAGGTCGTTGAACGGATAAAAGACAGGTTGCAGGCTGTTAGGGAAGGTCTGATTAATTCTCATTTATAGTCTCGTTCCCAGAAGCTCTCCAGTTTGGGAACGTATATGTTTTGAAAGCTCCGCTTTCAGCTTGCAGGGCGGGCATTGCCCACTATGACGGAAAAGACGAAGGCCGCTCAAAAATGCACAGATGCGAGGCGTCAAGGAGCGACGAATGAGCCCAGCACCACTTTAGATTACGAAAGCATGTTGCTTAACAAATTTCCTCGTGCAACAAAGTGGTGCTGGGCGCAATTCTGAGCGACGACGACAACAAAGCAGATGGGCGTTTTTGAGCGGCATGGTTAAACTCATGCCAAAGATTACAGTCCAACTCGAAGACCGCAGTTACCCGATAGTCATTGAAAACGGCTTGCTCGATGCCGTTGGAGCGCGGTGCGCCTCTCTCGGCTTTGTCGGGCAGGCCGTGGTCGTAACGAATCCGGTTGTCAGCGCCTTGTGCGCCAAAAGGGTCATGGCGAGTCTTAAACGGACGGGGTTTGCTCCTTTTATCATCACATTGCCTGATGGAGAGAGGTACAAGACGCTCAAGACGGTTTCAAGCGTATATGACGCGCTCGTCAAGCGTCGCGTGGAACGCCGAACCCCGATAATCGCCCTTGGCGGCGGGGTAATAGGCGACATGGCCGGTTTTGTCGCGGCGACCTATCTTAGGGGCGTGCCTTATATACAGGTTCCCACGACGCTTCTGTCGCAGGTTGACAGCTCGGTGGGCGGCAAGACCGGCGTAAATCATCCGAACGGCAAGAATCTGATAGGCGCGTTTTATCAGCCAAGGGCCGTGTTCATCGACCCTGAGACGCTCGATACGTTAAGCGAGCGCGAGTTCAAGGCGGGACTTGCGGAGGTGATCAAATACGGTGTCATAAGCGATGAGAGGTTTTTTAACTTTCTTGAAAAGAACGCAAAGACGCTTGCTCAACGCGGCTTACCGCTTGTAAAGGCCATAAAGCGGTCGTGTGAGATAAAGGCGGCCGTCGTAGCCTCTGATGAAAGGGAGTCGGGGCTTAGGGCGATATTGAACTTCGGGCATACCTTCGGCCATGCCATTGAGGCAACGGCCGGTTATGGCAGGATAAAGCACGGCGAGGCGGTTTCAATAGGCATGTTGCTTGCCGCGAGGTTTTCTTTTAAGCGCGGCCTGTGCGGCGCCGAGGCGCCGGAGAGGCTTGAAAAACTCCTTTTAGCGCTTGGCATGAAGACGCATATTCCACGGCTTCCCGTTCCGGCGTTGATGCGGGCAATGACCCTTGATAAGAAGGTGAGCGCCGGTCGTTTGCGGTTCGTGCTTACAAGGGGCATCGGCAGGGTTGAGGTTTTACAGGCTGATGCCGGAGAGGTCGAGGCGTTTTTGCGTGTAATTACCGTGAACCGTGGCCGTGAACCGTGAAAGAATTTGTTTTACACGGTCTATGGTCTTTATCTTTTCACGGTCACGCTCACGGTTCACGGCGGTTACACGGTATTTTCTTGACTTGCCGCCCTTTCTTTAATAAGTTGAATGTGAAATCAAACGGCCGCTTGCCGCAGGGCAATATGAATATCGGGGCGCTTGTCTTCGATAACGCCATGCCCGATATGTATACCTAACACGCTGCATTGCCGCTGAGGGGAGAGGCTTTGATGTCCATCGCATGTATAAAGGCTCATGATGACATGTATTTTACGGAATCAATGGCTCAGGCGCTTATGGGGCAGGGGCATTATGAGGATGCGCTTACCATTTACAAGATACTCGCGGACACCTCGCCGGACAATGAGGCGTTTCGTGCGAGGATCGTCTCATTGAAGACGCTTGCGGAGCGGGGACGGGCATCGAGGCAGGTTAAGATGGAAAATAGGTAATCAGTTATCGGTAATCGGTGAAGGTGAAAGGATAATTGTTCTTAAACCGATAACCGATTACCGTTCACCGATAACCGTTTGGTAAGGGTGGTGCAATCATGTCGTTCCAGAGTATAGTCAAGGATCTCGTGGAAACCGGCAACAACGGTCTTGCCTCGGCAATAATGGGCTTTGACGGTCTGCCTTTGGCCAAGCACGTGGCGCAGGGCGCCGAGTGCGACGTGGAGACGATCGGCGTCGAGTACGGGAAGGCGCTCGATGAGATAAAGAGCGCATCCGCGATACTCAAACTCGGCGAGGTCGAGGAGGTCGTTGTCAGGACCCTCGGAGTGGACGTGCTGATGCGCGTCATCAATCCAGAGTATTTTCTTGCCTTTGCGATCGGGCAAAAGGCCAATGTCGGGAAGGCAAGATTTTTATTGAGAAAGGCCGTATCCAGGGCAAGGAATGAGCTTCAAGCCTAAAGAACGCCGCGCCGCGAAGGCGCGCGTTGCCATGGCAAAGGCCAAGCTCGACGCGCTCCTCGTAACGGACATAAAGAACATACGCTACCTTACCGGGTTCACCGGGTCGAGCGCGTATCTCGTTTTGACGCCCTCTCGCGTCTATTTCCTTACCGATTCGAGATATGCCGCGCAGTCCGGGGCAGAGGTCAAGGGCGCTGATATCGAGGTAAGGATATGCGCCAAGGCGGTGGAGGAGATACACGGGATATTAACGGGACCACGGGTTGGCGATAGGATAGGATTCGAGCCGGACAATCTGACTTATGAGGCGTACCTGAGATTCAAAAAAGGGTTCGGTAATAAAAGATTTATACCCTCAGGCGGAATAATAAAGACGGCAAGGGCCGTAAAGGACGCAATTGAGCTTACAGCCATAAAGGATTCGGTCGGCGCGCTCGACGCCGGTTTTGAGGCCGCAAGGGGTCTGATTGCGCCGGGTAGAAAAGAGTCGGACGTTGCCTTTGAAATAGAAGTCGGCTTCAAAAAAGCAGGAGCCGACGGACCGGCCTTTGACACCATAATCGCATCAGGCCCGCGCTCTGCCCTGCCGCACGGCAAGGCAGGGCAAAGGAAGATGCGAAAGGGCGAGCTTGTCGTGGTTGACATGGGGGTTTTACTTAACGGCTATAACTCCGATGAAACGAGGACATACTGCCTTGGCAGACCCACAAGGCGTCAAAGAAATATCTATGACACTGTAGCGGCCGCACAGGAAGCCGCCATCAAGGCGATAAGGCCGGGGGCAACGGCAAAGGATGTAGACGCGGCGGCGCGCGCTTATATAACCGACGCCGGATATGGCGAATACTTCGGACACGGCACAGGACACGGGGTCGGTCTTGACGTGCATGAGCGTCCGGTCTTGAGTCCGCACAGCAAGGACATCCTGACTCAAGGCATGGTGGTTACGGTTGAACCGGGTATATACATACCGGGCTGGGGCGGCGTCAGAATAGAGGACATGGTGCTTGTTACGGCTGACGGCTTTGAGGCGCTTACCAACGCGGCCAAAGGGCTGGAGGATTTGCGATAATCGCTTGAAAGAGGTATACACGGATGGACATCAAGGATTTGAAGGCATTATATAAGTTTATAAAGGATACCGATATCACGGAGATAGAGCTTGACGACTTTGACGGCAAGGGCAAGGTCAAGCTCAAGAGGGGACAGGGCGCACAGCCTGTCGCCGTTCAAGCGTTGCAGCGGGCCGCAACGCCGCCTGCCGCGCCAAGGGAGGAAAAGCCGGTCGTAGAGGCCGTGTCCGTCAAGCCCGACAACATCAAGATAGTCACCTCTCCGATGGTGGGAACGTTTTACAGGGCGGCCTCTCCCGAGGCTCAGGCCTTCGTGGAGATCGGGAGCGTTGTCAAGAGCGGTGCGCCGCTTTGCATCATCGAGGCCATGAAACTGATGAACGAGGTGGAGGCTGAACTTGGCGGGAAGATAGTGTCGATACTCGTGGAGAACGGCCAACCAGTGGAATACGGAGAGCCGCTGTTTCATATAGAGACGTAAGGCAAAGAAGGTTATCGGTTATCGGTGGACGGTTATCTGTTTAAGGACAATCATGTCCTCACCTTAACCGATTACCGATTACGGATAGCCGGTCTTTTACGCCCGCCGCTTAAATCATTCCGAGGGACTTAGATGTTCAACAAGATACTGATAGCAAACAGGGGCGAGATAGCCGTGCGGATAATACGCGCATGCAAGGAGATGGGCATCCGCACCCTTGCCGTGTACTCTCAGGCCGATAAGGACGCGCTCCATACGCGGCTTGCGGACGGCGCCATCTGCATAGGCCCTGCAAAAAGCGCGGACAGCTACTTGAACATCACCTCTCTCATAAGTTCGATGGAGGTTGCCGACGCCGAGGCCGTGCATCCGGGGTACGGGTTTCTGGCCGAGAACGCCGGGTTTGCCGAGGCGTGCGAGAAGTGCGGGATAAAATTCATCGGCCCGACGTCGGCCACCATGCGGCTCATGGGCAACAAGGTGCAAGCGAAAAAGACGGCCGAGCAACTCAAGGTGCCTGTGCTCGCGTGGAGCGAACGCGGCCTCTCCGACGAGAAAGACGCCCTTGAGGTATCGAAGAGGATCGGCTTTCCGGTGCTCATAAAGGCCGCCTCAGGCGGCGGGGGCAGGGGCATGAAGCTCGTGCACACGCAGGCCAGCCTTGCAAGCGCCTTTAACATGGCGAGGATGGAGGCGCTTTCGGCCTTCGGCGACGGAGAGGTGTTCATCGAACGCTTTTGCGAGCTGCCGAGGCACATCGAGATACAGATTGTCGCGGACGAGCATGGAAATATCATCCACCTCGGTGAGCGGGAGTGCTCCATACAGAGAAGACATCAGAAGATACTCGAGGAGTCTCCGTCGGCTCAGGTGGATGCCCGGCTGAGGCACAAGATGGGCGAGGCCGCCGTAAAATTGGCCAAGGGCATAGGCTACACCAACGTCGGCACCGTGGAGTTCCTGCTCGACAAGAACAAGAACTTCTACTTCATGGAGATGAACACGCGGGTGCAGGTCGAGCATCCGGTAACCGAGCTTGTAACCGGCGTCGACCTTGTCAAGGAGCAGATAAAGATCGCGATGGGGCTGCGGCTCGATTTGAGGCAAAAGGACGTGAATATGAACGGGCACAGCATCGAGTGCCGGATAAACGCGGAAGACCCTAAGACCTTTGTCCCGTGCCCCGGAAAGATAACCGAGCTTGTCGTGCCCGGCGGACCCGGCGTGAGGGTGGACAGCGCCATATACTGCGGCTATAACGTGCCGCCGTATTACGACAACCTGCTTGCAAAGCTCATCGTTCACGCCGAGACGAGGCCAGAGGCCATAGCAAGGATGACCAGGGCACTCGAGGAGTTTCAGATAGGCGGCATAAAGACCAATATACCTTTGCACCTCAAGATAATGAAAGACCATGACTTCATCGCGGGCAAGACGGATATTGATTTTCTCTCCAGATTCACGTAAAATATATTAAAGGCCGTGACCGTGAACCGTGTAAAAGAAAAATCCTTTCACGGTCACGGTCACGGTTCACGGTATTTATGAGCGACTGGAGGTTGATCATCGACCCGCCGCTTGACGCGCGGCACAACATGGCGATTGACGAGGCCATGCTGAAGGCCGCGGATTCAGGCTTGGCAGGGACGCCGACGCTCAGGTTGTACGAATGGCGCGAGGCGGCCGTTTCCATCGGGTATCTTCAGGATATAGCCTTCTTTTCAAACGTCGGTTTGCCGGTGGTGAGGCGCATAACCGGCGGCAGGGCCGTGCTTCACGGCACTGACCTTACATACTCCTTCGTCCTCGATTCCCATCACCCGCTTTTCTCCCAAGGCATACTTGGCGTGTATAAGGCAATAAGCCGCTCTATCGTCGGCGCATTGAGAGCGCTCGGCGTTGACGCTGATTTTGCGCGTCCGTGTGCGGCGTCTGATGAACGTTCCGAGGCTTGTTTCCATACGCCGTCCCGGCAGGAGGTGCTTGTCAACGGCAAGAAGATAGCCGGAAGCGCTCAGAGGCGGCTTAAAAATGCCCTTCTCCTGCACGGCTCCATAATGTTGTCAATGGACGCGGGCCTCCTTCGCCGGGTATTCCATGACGATCCGGACGCGCTTATGAACCGTATGACATGGCTTGGGGCGCACACTTCGGCGCACACCGAGGGATTGAAGGCGAGGCTCGTAAAGAGTTTTTCCGAGGGATTGGACGCGGCCTTTATTGAGCGTGGTCTTGATTACAACGAGTCGGTCGCCGTGGACAGGGCGATGAACGATAATGCCGTTTTAACGGACACGCGGGTTAGATGACATGGCGTTGAAAGATAAGATATTGGAGCGGGCGCAACTCGCCCTCCAGAAGGGCAATCTTGAGAAGGCCGCGATCGAGTACAAGGCCGCCTTCGATCTGGATCCCAAGGATGCGACGCTTCGCCTGAAGATAGGCGACATATACGTCAAGGTCGGCAAAAAGGCCGAGGCCGTCGCCGAGTACAAGGAGGTTGCCAAGTCCTACAGTCAGAAGGGCTTTTACCTCAAGTCCATCGCGGTTTACAAACAGATACTAAAGCTGGAGGAGTTCAACTACGAGGTTCACTACAAGCTGGCCGAGCTGTACGCGAAGCAGAGGCTCATATCCGACGCCATCAGCGAGTACAGCATCCTTGTCAACAGTTTTGAGAAAAAGGGCAAGACCGGCGAGGTCATGCAACTTTTGAAGGAGATGCTTGATATAGACCCGGAAAACATCGGTATAAGGTTGAAGCTCGCCGAACTCTATCAGAAACTTTCCTTTGACAAGGACGCGCTTGCCGAGTATGGCCGGATATTCGCCAAGTACATGGCCCTTGACAAGCTGGACAAGGCTGAAAAGCTTTATACGGTTCTTATAACGGCTAATCCAAAGGAGGCGACGCTCCTCAAAGGGCTTGCCGAGTTGTATAAGAAAAAGGGCGCCGCCGCCATGTTCCTCAAGTATTCCAAGGACCTCTACAACGTATACGTCGCTGCCGCAGACGGGGCCGACGGCGCAAAGGCCGTGTGCGAGATGATATTGGAGGTCGCGCCGCATGACGCGGAAAGTTTGAACTACCTCGGCAGAAAGCCGATTGCCCCGGTCCGGTATGAGGAGATCATGGGGCATGGGGCGGGGGGAGGCGAGCCGCTCATCGAGTTCCCGACGATTGACGTATCTTCTGGAACCAAGGCCGCGCTATCCGGCGCTAAGGCGTATGAGGAGAAAGAGGAGCCTCTTATCTCATGGCCTGAGGAGACGCAGGGCGGACGCGCGCAGGATGAGGCGCCGCTCATCTCCATTGACGAACATGTAGAGGAGGCCCATGAGGAGGTCGGCGAAGGGGAGTTGGAGATAGAGGTTGAGTTGCCCGACGTCGGCGACGAGGCCCTGAGCGCGCCGGACATAGAGGCTCAGGGCGAGATAGAGGTCGAGTTCGATCTGGGCGCCGAGGCCGAGGCCGCGCCGGAGCCGGTGAACATTCAGGCGGAGATAGACGCCCTGTTCAAGGAGGCGGTTGCCTCGGTATCGGGCGTCGAGGCCGAGCCTCAGGAGATGGAGATAGAGGTTGAGGCGCCGGCCGTTGCCCAAGGTCAGGTTGACGAGTTTTTCAAGGAAGGGCTGGAAGAGGCCGTTAGCGAGGACATGCCGGTCGTGGAACGTGAAGAAGGACAACATCCATCCCCCGCTTTAAGCACGCCTCCGATAGAGACATTCGAGGGCAGGCTTGGGCAGGCCGTGGAGGAAGTCGTTGTATCGCATGAAGACCTGTCGAAGGCTATTATCGAGATGACCGAGGAGACCCAGCCTGAGGCTCTTGACGTCAAGGCCGGGATTGTAGAGGAGCCGGCGCTTGACGCCGGGGCAGGGCAAGGGGATGAATACGTGGACCTTGCCTCTGAATTGGGCTTGGATGAGCCGTTCAAGGGGCTTTCGTCTTTCCAGCGCGAGGACGGCGGACGGAGCGTCGCGCCTGACGACGCCGGAGCCGGGATGAACAGCGAAGATTATGAGACGCACTACAACCTCGGCATCGCGTACATGGAGATGGAGCTTACCAACGAGGCCGTAAAGGAGTTCAAGTTGGCGTCGAGAGACCCGCGTATCGAGTTCGAGTGTTACACAAGGCTCGCGCTTTGCGCCCGTGGACAAGGAAACCCCGAAGAGGCGATTACCTATTATACAAAGGGGCTCAAGGTGCAGGGCAGGTCGGACGAGGAAAGGAAGGGCATGATGTACGAGCTTGCGTTAGCTTATGAGGCCGCCGACAAGACGGTAGAGGCCGGCAAATTGTTTTCCGCCATAAACAGCCTGGACCCGGCCTATAGGGATACCGCAAAAAAGGCGAAGGAGTATACGGAGGTCGCTCAGACGATTCCTCTTGACGACGACAGGATAGAGGTCGAGTTTTTATGAAGCGTGTGAACGGAAAAGGCAACGATAAAACAAGAGGCCGGCTTTCGCCGGCCTCTTGTTTTATAGGGCGCGTGGAGGCGCGCCGTCTGAGAGGCGACGAGGCGGTAAAGGCCGTCCATGCGCTTGTCGCCGGAGGCCGGGGCAAGGCGTATCTCGTGGGCGGCATGGTGCGCGACGTCCTTATCGGGTGTGCGCCTTCAAATGCGCGCGACTATGACTTTGCCGTTGAACTTGCGGACAACGGCGACGTTGCCGCGTTTGCAAATCGTCTGGCCATGCGTCTTAACGGCAGCCCGTTCGCGCTTGATAAGAACGAGCCGTCCTATAGGGTCGTGTTCATGAGCAACGGCGCAAGGAGCAACGCGGATATATCCGGCGTCAAGGGCAACGGCATCATTCAAGACCTGACGCTCCGCGATTTTACGGTGAACGCGGCGGCGATAGACCTTCAAGCGCTTTTTGCCTGCCCTCGCGGGCTTAAAGCGGGGGAAGGAGACGGCGCAAAGGTTTTTTTGATCGACCCGCTCAAAGGCAAGGAGGACGCGGCGGCCAAACTCCTGAGAATGACCGGTCAAAGGGTCTTTGACGACGATCCGTTACGGAGCCTTCGCGCAATAAGGCTCGCCGTCCGTTACGGACTTGCCATTACCCAAGACACTCTTGAAGCCATGCGTCTTGTTGCCGGGTCGCTTGAAAAGGTGAGCGCGGAGCGGCTGCGGGACGAGATGCTGCTTATGTTTGCCGGTCCCGGCGCCGCTCAGTGCATGAGGATGCTCTTGGACCTTGGGTTGGCGATTTTTGTTTTTCCCGCGCTTACAGCGTGGAAACAGCTGAAAGAGTACGATCTGACGGCTCATTCCCTCTCAGCGCTTGATGAGGCCGAACTACTGCTTGGATCGCCGGACGCCTTGTCCGCCATATTCGGCAGGCATGCCCCTGAAGTCATAAGGCATCTTGACGCCGAGATAGGCGTTGTTTCAAGGCGCGCTCTCTTAAAGCTCAGCGCTTTCTTTCATGACGTCGGCAAGGCATTGATAATGACGCGCGTGGGCGGCGTTTTGCATTTCATCGGGCATGAATCTCAGGGCGCGTTAATCGCAAGACCCATGCTCAGGCGTCTGAAGATGAGCAGGGCTATGGTACTCTCGCTTGTTAACATGATAAAAAATCATCATCGCGTATTCGCCTTTGCCGCGCTGAATAAACCGTCGGAGCGCGCAAAGGCGCACTTGATTAGGGTGTGCGGCAACGAGTCTGTCGAGGCGTTGTGCCTTGCCGTGGCGGATGCCCGCGCAACGAGGCGCGGCGAAGAGGACAATGAACTCTTGTCAGTCGTCAAGTCGCTCGCCGATTTTTACTTCGACGTCTACTCAAGAAAAAAGCCGAAACCCGTAATGGACGGGTCATTTGTAATGAAGACCTTCGGCCTCAAGCAAGGGGTAATAATCGGCGAGATATTGAGAAGGGTAAACGAAGAGGTCGAAGCGGGCGCGATAAGGAACAAGAAAGAGGCGGTTCGATTCGTAAGAAAACTCCTCCCCTTTTTTCAAAGGGAGGCTTAGGAGGGGTGGTTTTAGCTTGACAAACCGGCGTCCGACTGATTAAAATGTACCCTCTATTCCGCCTTGGGCGGCGTACCCAAGTGGTAAGGGAGCAGTCTGCAAAACTGCCATTCAGCGGTTCGAACCCGCTCGCCGCCTCCATTCAAGAAGTGTGCCGACAGCCAATGGTGTGAGAGGATACGCCGTAGCAATCGTCAGCCCCGGTGTAAGTTCCAAACTAAAGTTCTTTGGCTTACCTTTCTTTCAAGAAAGGTAAGTTTCGATTGACTTTAACCCTTATTTGCAGTATATTTTCTACCCTGCCAATAAAATAAAAAACACAGCAAAGTTACCGGCATAATGGCTGCCTCTAAAAACAGCAATTTTTAGAGCCGTCCGTATAGATGTTCAACCTATCTCAAGGAGGATGAGGCGTGGGAAAAAACGTAACGCAAAAGATAATAGACTCTCACCTCGTATCGGGAGAGGCCGTGAGCGGCAAGGAGGTCAATATAAGGATTGACCAGACCCTTACTCAGGACGCAACCGGCACAATGGCGTATCTGCAGTTCGAGGCAATGGGGGTGCCCAAGGTCAGGACAAAGCTCTCGGTGAGCTACGTCGACCACAACACCCTTCAGTACGGCGGCTTTGAGAACGCGGACGACCATAGATTCCTCCAGACGCTGGCAAGCAAGTACGGCATATACTTTTCCAAGCCGGGCAACGGCATCTGCCATCAGGTGCATCTTGAGAGGTTCGGCGTTCCGGGACAGACCCTTCTCGGCTCGGACAGCCACACCCCAACGAGCGGCGGCATTGGCATGATAGCCATCGGAGCCGGCGGCCTTGACGTGGCCGTAGCAATGGGCGGCGGGGCGTTCTCATTGAACTATCCCAAGGTTACGCTTGTAAAACTCAAGGGCAAGTTGAAGCCCTGGGTCTCGGCAAAGGACGTGATACTCGAACTTCTCCGCAGGATGACGGTCAAGGGCGGGGTAGGCAAGGTCATAGAGTACGGCGGGGACGGAGTAAAACACCTCTCCGTGCCTGAGCGCGCCACAATAACCAATATGGGCGCGGAGCTTGGGGCGACCACCTCGGTCTTTCCGAGCGACGACGTTACAAAGGAGTTTTTGAAGGCGCAGGGCAGGGCGAAGGACTGGTCTGAAATAAATGCCGACGCGGACGCGAAGTACGATGAAGTGATCGACATAGACCTTGCCAAACTTGAGCCGATGATAGCCAAGCCGCACAGCCCTGACGCGGTATGCAAGGTCTCCGAGATAGAGGGTATGAAGGTCGATCAGGTCTGCGTGGGAAGTTGCACCAACTCCTCCTACAGGGATATGATGATAATATCCGACGTGTTCAAGAAGGGCAAATTCAAGGTGCACCCTGAGTTGAGCATGACGGTCTCGCCGGGATCCAAGCAGGTCTTGGACATGCTTTCGCTCAACAAGGGGTTGTCGAACATGATAGAGGCGGGCGCAAGGATACTTGAGTCGGCCTGCGGCCCGTGCATAGGCAACGGCCAATCTCCGCCGTCGGCGGGCGTATCGCTCCGCACCTTCAACAGGAACTTCGAGGGCAGGAGCGGCACAAAGGACGGCAAGGTGTTCCTGTGTAGTCCTGAAACCGCCGCCGCCGCCGCCATATACGGGGTGGTTACTGACCCAAGAAAGCTCGGCAAATATCCCAAGATAAAGATGCCGGTAAAGTTTCTCGTCGACGACTCGATGGTCGTGCCACCGGCAAAGGACCCTTCAAAGGTTACTGTCGTTCGCGGGCCGAACATCCAGCCTTTGCCTAAGCAGTCCGCGCTCGGCGACGGCTTGAAGGGCAAGCTCCTCATAAAGCTCGGCGACAACATCACGACCGATCATATAACCCCGGCCGGAACGTGGCTCAAGTACAGGAGCAACGTGCCAAAGTACTCAGAATCGGTCTTCTCGGCCATTGACGCGAAGTTCCATGAAAAGGCAAAGGCCGCCGGCGGCGGATTCGTGGTGGGCGGAGAGAACTATGGCCAAGGCTCATCACGCGAACATGCCGCGCTCTGCCCCATGTACCTCGGCGTAAAGGCCATAATCGCCAAGAGTTTTGCAAGGATTCACAAGGACAACCTCGTGAACTTCGGCATCCTGCCGCTCACATTCGAGAATCCAGCTGACTATGACGCCGTGTCGGACGGGGACGAACTTGAGCTGGCCAATCTGAAAAACGGCCTTGCAGGCGGCGCGGCACTCGTGCTCAAGGACGTTACAAAGGGCAAGGAGTTCAACCTCAAGCACGGGTATTCACAGCGTCAGGTGGATACGCTGCTTGCGGGTGGGACGCTCAACTACACGACGGCCAAGGGCAAGTAAGGTTTCGATAACGCTGCCAAGCAAGCCGCCTTCCGAAAGGAAGGCGGCTTGCTTTTTTTGATGCGCTGATTTGAAGCAACAAAAGGGGTCAGGTCTACTATGATGATGGCAATAAAGTAGACTTGACCCCCTATGTGTGTCCGTAAAATCGGGGGAAGATCAGGGAGAATAAAGGCGGCTTGTATGTTTCGCGTAATTTTATTATACTTACAGTTTGTTGAGATTTAGAGAAAGGACGCAAATCAATATGAAATACATCATCCTCATCGGCGACGGCATGGCCGATAATCCGATAGGCTCTCTGGGCAGCAGGACCCCGCTTGACGTAGCCTTAACGCCCAATCTCGACTCCATTGCCTCGTCAGGCTTGTTCGGGCTTTTTGTAACCGTGCCCAAGGGCTTCCCGCCCGGAAGCGACGTTGCAAATCTTTCGATACTCGGCTACGACCCTGCAAGGTATTATTCAGGCAGGTCTCCGCTTGAGGCGGCCTCGATCGGGGTTAAGCTGGAAGCAACCGACGTTGCTTTCAGGTGCAACTTGGTTACGCTATCGGACAAGGGAACGATAATGGACGACTACAGCGCAGGGCACATATCAACGTTTGACGCTGATTCGATAATCAAGACACTGGACGCAGATAGCGAACTGAGGGCAATGGGCGTCAGGTTTTATACCGGCACAAGCTACAGGCATCTTATGGTATGGAAGCACGGCAAGGACAAGTTGAAGACAACGCCGCCGCACGACATATCCGATAAGCCGATAGAGGCTCACCTTCCGTCGGGAGACGGCGCCGAGGCGCTTTTAAGGCTTATGAAACGCTCATCTGAGATATTAAAAGACCATCCTACGAACAAGGCGAGGGTCGTAGCCGGGGAAAAGCCCGCGACCTCCATCTGGCTTTGGGGGCAGGGTAGGGCGCCATTGATGCCGACCATGAAGGATAGGTTTGGCGTAAACGGAGCGATGATATCGGCGGTTGATCTGATGAAGGGCATCGGCATCTACGCAGGGCTTGAGGTATTGAAGGTTCCCGGCGTTACCGGCTGGCTTGACACGAACTACAAGGGCAAGGCCGAGTACGCTCTGGAGAGTCTAAAAAAAGGCGACTTCGTTTGTGTGCACGTCGAGGCCCCTGACGAGGCCGGGCATAAAGGCAATCTTCAGGAGAAGTTGACGGCCATAGAGGACTTTGACAGGGAGGTAGTCGGCAGGGTCTTGAGAGGGATTGCCGAGACTGGCGAGCCGTATAGGGTTGTTGCGCTGTGCGACCACCCCACGCCCATCGAGTTGAAGACGCATACCTCGGCCTCTGTTCCGTTCGTCATGGCGTCTTCATCTGGAGGCGGAGGCGCTCTCGTGGAGCGCGCTGTAAAGGCGCACTACTGCGAGCGAGAGGCAAAACAGACCGGCGTGTTCATGAGCAAGGCCGACGCCTTTATCGAGGCTCTGTTCAGCGGACGGTGAAGAAGGCATATTACATCCTGATTGCTTGTATCGCCCTGCTCGGCGCAACGTATTTCGTCATAATGCCCGACGTAGCAGCTCTCAACAAAACCAACCCTAAGAAGACGTCGTTCATGCGCCATGCCGAGGCGCGATGGATAGTTCAGGGCAAGAAGAAAAAGGTCGTCCAAGAGTGGGTGAAATATTCGGGTATATCGCCGTATCTCGTCAAGGCCGTGGTCATAGCCGAGGATGACAAGTTCTACAGCCACGAGGGCTTCGACATCGAGGCCATGCGCGTTGCGATGGAGAAGGATTTGAAGGCCGGCAGGCTCAAGGCAGGCGGCTCCACCATAAGCCAGCAACTTGTCAAAAACCTGTATCTCACCCCTGAGAAATCCGCAATAAGGAAGCTCAAGGAGGCGCTCATAACGTGGCGGCTTGAGATAGCCCTGCCTAAGAGGCGCATACTTGAGATATACCTCAACGTTGTGGAGTGGGGGGACGGGATATACGGGGCAGAGGCGGCATCCCGACATTATTTCGGCAAGGCCGCAGTTGACCTTACACCTATGGAGGCGGCAAGGCTGGCCGTCGTGCTCCCAAGCCCGAGGAGATTGAACCCAGCCGGTGAGCAGTCGTATGTGAAGGCAAGGGCCGAGCTTATCTACGGCATAATGCAAAGGCGCGGGATAGTGCCGCAGGAGTATCTTGAGGCCGGAGAAGATGAACCGGCAAGAGACGCGGCCTTGCCCGATGCCGCACCCGGCAACTCGCCACAGAAAACCACGCTTCCGGCATCTCCTGCCGAGGCGGCGTCATTCGCCGCTTCAGGGGGTTAGCAGGTTGTAAAATCTGGTGCTCGTCGACTCGCTACGCGATAAGGCGCGCTATACAAATGTTTTTTCCCTTACCGATAAAAAGGCCAGGCAAAAAATATGCCTGGCCCAGTCTAAATCATAGTCTTGCGTAGATGGATTGATTTTAATGTCCTTCATGTCGCTTATCCGTTATCTGTCTTTCACGCATCACGGTCACGGTTCACGGTCTTTATGACGCCTTTACCTTCGTGGTCTTCTCAAACATCGCCGGAGAGCCGGGCGGGCTGGTCGTGCCGCCGGTCTCCGCGTGCGTGTGCGCGTTGAATACGGTCAGGAAATCTTCGGTCACGATAGCTCTGCCGCCGGACGCATCGCCGAGGTTTACGGCCGGAGCTGTCACGCTGACCTCGCTCTCGGCCTCTACCGTAACCTTGCTGCCGCTCTTGATATGAATCTCCTTGTTGCGTTTGAGATGAACCTTGTCGCCCTCGTCCGTATATATCGCGGCCTCGCCGGACTCAAGCGCGATGCGATAACGCCTGTCTTCGGTCGCTATGACCACGGCATTATCGGCCCCGCCTATAAGGAGCATGACGCCCTCGGCCCCGGCCAGCGGCCTTGAGGCGAAGCCGTACTGCTGGAACAGTTCCTTGTTCGTAAACTCCCCGGCAAGTCCGGTTGCGTCTACGAGTTGAATCTTGCCGGAACGGACGGCCTTGAGTAAAACCCTGATTGTTTGATAGAGTCGTCTCATGCGACGGTATACCCTTCCTGTAGCTTGCCTATGGTCAGGTGAGTCCTCGGGCCGTCGTTCCTGTCAAGCGTGAACTTTCTGCCGAGGATGAGATATGTTCCGTCAAGCTCCAACGCTTCGTCTTTGATATGGCAAACCGAGTTGGCCTTGTAGTTCGCCCCGGCCTGAGAGTGCCCGGCAACCACGATCTCCAGCCGCCAGCCCTCGACCGCGCGTTTCTTCAACTCCCATCCCGCCTGATGTTCCGCCCCTTTTTCATTTACGACCTGCGTCTGCATTACGAGCGGCTTGCGGAACGGAAACCCCTTATCCGGCGCCGTCTTTATGATGGTCTGGTCTCCGGCCTTCATCTGGTCCGTGCCCTGAACCTGCCCCACGACCGTTACCCGCGAATATCTCTTGGAAAGGTCGTCGGTCAGGTCGGCGGATATGACATTGTTCCTTGCCCGCTCCGAACCCTTGTATGTGTAAAAAGAAAATTCCGGCGGCGCGTCCTTGCCCTTGAGTTCTCCGAAGACCAACGCGCCGTCAGGGGCCATCCACATTATCAGGCCATGCCTCTGGCTGTAGTCCGAGAGCGCCTCGAATACCGTGATGCCCGGCTCGAATTGGCTCTGGTTCATGGCCGCGTCGAATCCCGTTGACTCGGCCTTGGCCAGTTTCTTGGCCTTGACGCCGGTGTCGGCTTTCTCGGATGCGTATACGACGGCTGACTTGTCCAGATACGGGATGCTCTTCAAAAGCCTCTTTGCGAGGTCTTTGAGCGTAACCGCTGCCACGGTCTTGTACTCCTCGACCGACGAATCCACCATAAGCCCCATCAGGTCGCGTCCCTCGATGGTTGTTTCTCCGCTCCCTTTTGTGTACGAAGATTTGACCTTGTCTATAACGCCCGTCATCTCAAGGCCGTTGTTCACGACAAGCGCGAAGCGTTCTCCAGCCTTGATACCGGCGTCCGTCCGCGATATGCGGCACGAGAAGGCGTCCGCCGGGATGAGGACGTTGGAATCAACCTCATAAGAGATGAAGTTGGAGTAAGACCTGTCTCCGATGACAAGGGCAACGCTGTCACGCATATATTTTCAATGCCTCGCCCGCCTTCAAAAAGTTGGGGTTCTTTATATTGTTGATGCGAAGAAGCCTCTCAGCCTCGTTTATGCCGCCGTAAAGGTTGAACGCCAGCAAATGAAGCGGCATGTCGGAGGGGACTTCATAGTCCACAATCTTTTCTCTCCTGAGCCGCACGTCGTCAGCGGTCTCTTGTATGATGAGCGCAAGCCGCTTGAGCGAGGCTTCGAGTTCGTAGGAGTCCTCAAAGGCGTCCCGCGCCGCGCTTATTGCAATGACGATGGCCTCTCTTGCAACGGCGGCCACTGCGTCTATCTCGTTGATCGTCATGAGTTGTAAGCGCGAGGCCTCGGAGTCCATGCCGTAAGAGTTGAGACTGACGCTCTCTCCCGCCTCAGCCGCTTCGTCAATGGAGAGTTCGAGAGACGCGGCGCTGCATATCGCCGTTGCCTTGGATACGTGCCATCCGGCCTTCATCGCCTTGTCGCCATTGAAGTCTCCAAGGCTCGACTCTATCTTCAAAAGCCCGAAGTTCAGCGAGGACGTGAACTTGCCGGGCGCGTTCAAGAGCGACGCATACGCGCCCGCGACGCTCTCTATCGCTCCGGCGAAGGTTCCGAGGATGCGGGCCGGCAGATCGGCTGCAAAGGCCACGGTCGAGGTAATCAGCTTAAACGGCGCAATCGCCTGATTGACGTAGCCGTTGACAATGCCGACGATAGAGTTGATCGCTGCCATTGCTTGCCGGACTCTTGACGAATATCCGGCGAGCGCGGCCATGAACCCGTCCGCGCCAAGGCCCGTCGTCGGGATGTCGGTCGGGATGCCGGAGTCTTTAAGGGCTAAGTCAAGGGCGGAGTCGGCATCAAAGAACGTATCGTTAACCTCGCTTGCGGCCAGCGCGGCCTTTCCCGCCGCGCTTATCGCGGGCGCGGAGACGGCAAGAGAAAGGTGCTCGATGAAGGTTATGTCAACCTCGGCAAAATAAGCGCGCTCGTCATGCCGTATGGAGACCGTATCAGGCATAGCCTGAAACGTCCCGAATCTCGGATGCACGCCCTCGCCCGCGCCCTGCTCTTTGAGCGCGGCTATGAACGCATCGAGCAGGTTGTAAGACTCCGGCAGAAAGACGGCCTTGATCTTCACGGTGCGCGCCTCAAGGCCCATGTCCTCAAGGTCGGAGCCGTCGGCATACGGATAGTCGTATTTTGCTGCCGCCTTTTTGAAGCCGTCGTCCACGTCTATAAAGTCAAACGGGATTTGACGGTAAGAGGCTTGTCTGAGGTCGTCTTTATTCCACATGGTTTTATTAAGCCGTTGGGATGCCGTTCCAATTCCCGCGGTTAAGCGGAGTCTTCTTCTCTTCGGTCATCACGCGCTGGTTGCCGTCCTTGTCTATTAATACGTTGACCTTGATCTCATTTTTTACGGCTTCGCCGTGCAGCCAGTCGTATATAACGCCGCCGAGGCCTTTGTCCTCGCCGGTGGTCTTTGCAACGATCGCGTCTATAAGTGAATTGAGCGCCGTGCCGATGGCCCAACCCCCGGCCCCTGCGGCAACGACTCCGCCTGCCCCAGTGCCCCATCCTATCGCGCCGCCCATTGTTAAGAGATTTTTTACCGCGCCAAACGGGAGTTTTTTGAGACCGCCGACGCTCTTTAACGCATCAGCCGCATTTGACCCTGCATATCCGGTTGCAGGCCAGTTCGTCACAAACACCGGCGTTACACCGGTTGCCGCTTCAACGGCCTTGCCCTTGGCTATGCCCGCGGCATCGCTTCCGACGCCTTTTAACAGCCCCCCTACGCCGCCCGTTCCTTTTAAGACCTTCCTGCCGTAGAATACGCCCGCGCCGCCGAGGGCAAGGGCGGCTGCGGCGCCGAGACCGAGACCGGTGAATGACAGCCCTGTTGCGGCTTTGCCGATCGTCTCGTTTTTCTGCGAGGCCCTGCCGAGCGTTGATACAAGCTCGTTGGTCTTTGCGACTATGGCCGTGAGTATGGGCAGGGCGGGTTGATAGAGGTCGGCTATCGTTGATCTGAACGTGCCTTTAAGGGCGAGCATCTGATTGTTGAACCCCGACATGGATTCGTTGAGCTTCTCCTGCAGGCTGATGCCCTGTTCCATTGCCGCCGCGATGTCTTTGTAAGAGCCTTTGCCGTCGTTCAATAACGCAAGTGCGGCCTGCATCCCGCGTTCACCAAAGACTTTCCCAAGTACTTCTGATTTTTGCGCTTCACCCATGCCCTTGAGCTTTTCTCTCATCGTCTCTATTATCTTTATTGTCGGCAAAAGGCTGCCCTTTGCATCTCGGAATATCTTTTGTTTCGCGGCCTCGAGGAAAAACTCCTTTAGAGCCACACCCGCCTGAGAGCCTTGAATGCCGACCTGCGCCATGACCGCGGATAAGGCGAGCATCTCTTTGCTTGATTTGCCAAGGGACGACATAGGCCCAGCCGCGTATTTTGCGGACTCGGCTATCTCTGCGGCGCCCACGGTCGAGGCGGACGCGGCGCGGGAGATAGTGTCGGCCAGATCCATGAATCCGGCTGCGGTAATCTTAAAGGGCGTTGAAATGCCTATGAGCGCCTTGCCGGTTGAGACCGGGTCGAGCCTCTCATAGACCGCGAGCGCGGCGGATGCGGCTGCCGCTCCGGTCTTGCCGGTTATGTCCTCGACGGATGCGCCGGCCTTGATAAGCTCCTTTTCAAGCGCGGCGATCTGAGTCATGTCGAACGGCGTCCACGACTGCACGTCGAATGCCGTTGACTTAATGGCCTTGAGTTCTTCGGCAAGCTGTCTTGCGTCCTTGCCGGCGCCCATGAGTTCGGCCTTGACGCCAAGCATCTCCTGTTGCAGGTCTCCGGCAAGGCCGATTGCCGGCTTCATGCCTTTGTAAAGCTCCCGCGTCGCCAGCCCTGTTATGGCCGCATACTTGAAAGACGCGGCCATGCGGTCAAAGTCCCGTTTGACCTCTTTGCTCGCTCCTGACAGCGCGTGAAGACGGTCTTTTATGGCAGACACCCCTTTACTCAGGGCGTCTACTATGGTAAACTGTATTGCAACGGAGGACACACTCATGGCCTATATCCTTGGAGCATTGTCAGGCGCCGTTTTAATGGCCGCCTTCATCTTCATCAGCGGAAAACTCGTCGGGCGTTTCGTCAACTTCATCATCTACGGCGATTCTCGCGGGGCTTCACCTGATAGACCTTCTTCTTCGGAGAGCCGTTGATCTCCAGCCACGCCTCGATATAACCTTCCGCTTCCGTTTCACTCATCTCCATTACCACGTCGTAAGGCACCCGCATCTTAAGCAGGGCGAGGATCAGTTTTTTTGCCTGCCTCGTCTTCCCCTCGAAAGGCGGCGAGCTTCTTTGCCAGCCTCTCTTTCGCCCGCGACAGTTCTCCGGCGTCCTCGTCGTAGAGTTCCAGTAAAAGCTCAGGGGTTATCGCGTTGACGGGTATCTCTCCGAGCCGGATGATCTGTTTGGCGAGGAGGCATACCGCGAAATACGTGTCGTTCGTCCGGGCGCGCTCGATCTCCATCGCCTCTATGGAGTCCTTGAGTTTTTGCGGCCGCAGTTCATATTCTCTATGGCATTTACCGGCAAACTCTATGCCGATGGGCAGTTTCCCTTTTTCGGTTATCATCTACCCCTCCGTCCTTCCCGTGGCCATGAGCGCGATCTTCCTTGTGGCCTCTTTTTCTCCGTCATACGATGTTGAGCCGATCTTCAAGACCGTAACGCCCGCGAACTGGATGCGCTTGCCGTTATCGTAGTCTATCGTCAGAGTGCCGTCCTTGACCTCCGTGAAATCAAACTCCTCAGAGTCTTTGGGCACGACGTAGTCAACGTTGACCTTGTAGCGCGGCGTTACGCCCACGACGCCGGTCTTGTTCATCAGATTTACTTCCTTGTGCAGCTCGACCTCTTCTTCCTCCACGCTCTTGAAGTCATCTATGTTGTTGCCATTGACTTCAAGGCGGACTCTTGCGACGTATTCGGACATTTTTTTGCCTCCTTTAATGACCCCTTCCTTTTCCTCCTCCCCCCTTGTGGGGGAGGGCAGGGTGGGGGCGGTCTTTGCCGCCTACAGTATCAGATCTATCCTGCCCGCAAAGACATGCAGACCGTTGACGATGTCCGCCGGTATCTTGGCGTTGACCCTGTTTACGTCTACGGCGTCCTTCTCAACGACGAGGCCGTCCTTGTTGGCCGCGACGTTCTCCACTATTTCCATATCCTCGAGCTTCAGGAGCACGTCATACAGCTCAGTCCATACCTTTGGCGGGGTTTTGGATGATAACTTTTCACGCGGAAACCGCAAGGCTATCCTCTCCCTGCAAGCCTTCCTGACGTAATCGAGCGTGCGTATCGTCGTTATGTCGAGGTATGTAGGATCGTCTATGCCTGAGCCGTTCTTCGTGTACGTCGAGATGGCGCGAGCGATTCTTACTGTCCCATCCGCTTCAACCTCCAACGGCGTTACGCCGTTATACAAGAGCGACTCCTGTTCGATCCGGGATAACCTTTCCGATATGTCAGGCGCCGCTATGGCGGTGAGCGTCAGCGTATCGAGCGGTTTAGCCGGGTCTTCCTCCCAAGCCGCCACTGCGCCGACCGCGGAGGCTATTTCATACGGCATGGACTTTCTCTGCGTGGACGTATATCTGAGGAGCGCTCCGACGAGTCTTGCGCCGTTCACCTGCCCGGCAAGCGTCGTTGCGTCGGCAACCGCGCCGTTCATCGCATATACCCCGACGCCCGGCCTCTGCTCCAACGGCCCGGAGACCGCATCGAGGTGGGTCTTGAGCGTCGTGAGGTCGGTCTGGTTGTTGTACGGCGTGGCTGCCACGTCGTACTTCTCGGCATAGACGGCGGTGAGCGCGTCCTGTACGGACGGGTTTGTGGCGCCGCTTGCCATTGCTACGACGGCAACGCCGACGCCTGATGCGTTTGTGAGCTTAAACCCAAGCCCTATCTGATTGCCGCACAGCCCCTTGTTCTTTGCCGTGAACGTAACGACTCCGGCGGCGTTCCCGGCCGTAACCGGCAGGTCGGTCTGCTTGCCTGCCTGCGTTACTATCGCGGCGGCGATGTTCGTCGCCGTGTCGGCGTTGGCAACGGCGACCTCTATCTTTTGCGCGCCGACAAATATCGTCAACGCCCCTGACGACGTTGCCGGGCCGGTTATCGTAACCGTGCCTGTCGCCGCGACCCCGGCTCCGGCGTCGTCAAGCGCCACGACGGTCAGGTCAAGATACGGATTGGCCTTGATAGCGGCCCTCGCCATCAGGTGCGCGATGGAACCCGGCCCGAACGCGGTTTCGGCGTCGGAGTCGGAAAAGACCTGAGTCGGAACCTTTTGCGCGACCGTGCCGGATGTAAGCCTCTGCCCTATGATGAGCATCTTCTGTTTATTGCCAGCAAGCGTCCGCACCGCGGTCTTTGCGTTGAACTCGAAGTACTTGCCCGGCTTGCGTATTGAGGACGGGATACCTTCAAACTGTATCGTCATTTGCCTTTACCTCCTTTTGTCTGCGGCGCATCCACCACCCGGATAAGAGACCCGTCGTCAACGAGCCGCAGGTAGTACGCGCTCTCAGTCACCTCCACCGGCGCGTCTTCTATGTAGTCCCTTGGCTTTCCTTCCATCGGGCACTGTGTGCCCGGTTTTGCTATGACCTTCATTCTATACCCCCACGTTTACGGTATCTGTCGCGTCCGTCACGTCGTCCCCGGGCTTCAAGTAGTATTCGAGTCCGACCTTCAAGAGGTCGGTCAGCGCCTCGTCGTTCGTCCGCTCGACGCAGCAGGACGTCTCAAACACGAGTTGATACGCCATGAGTCCGGCGGCGTTCAACTCCTCGTCCGTTACGTTTCTGAACGAGAGAGGCGCAAGCGCTTGTATCTTCAGACCGAGGTCTTGCAAGAGCAATATGCCGATGACGGACTCGACGATCGGATAGACCCCACGACGGCGTTCCTTCTCGTTATGCAAATGCCTGAAGATGACGTAGACGTAGACCGAGAGCCTTTGTTTGAATGTGCTCTGAGTTACCTTCTCGAACCGGCCCTCTTCGGTTGAGATGTAGACCGCGGGCTTGACCAGTCCCACGGCCCCTTTTCTGATATCCACCTCAAGCACGGCCAGCCCCTTATCCTTGAGGCGTTTGGCTATGGCGTCTTCTATCTCCGCGATCGTCGGCATAAACCACCCCTCCCTAACCCC
>JACRCE010000068.1 GCA_016213015.1 Deltaproteobacteria bacterium
AGCACCACTTTGGATTATGAAAGCGTGTTCCTTGGCAAATTCCTTCGTGCAACAAAGTGGTGCTGGGTTGATTTCCTTGAAGACGAGATTCTACGCTGCGCGAGAATGACGGGTCGGCGAATTAATCAGAGCTTCCTTAAAACAAAGATGCTTATCCATGTCTATCCCTGCGGCATCCCTCCACGCCGATTTGCAATCAATGGGCTTGACGCCAAACTTGCGATCATGTTCGGGCAGGAACCTGTTAAGGACGACGTCGGCGTCATCTATGGTTTTTGCGTCGGCGAGGCGTAGTTCGCTGATCAACCGGTCCTGGAATGTGCCCCACAAGCGTTCTGCGCGCCCCTTGGCTTGAGGAGAACGAGCATGTATGAGGGTAATGCCGAGTTCATCCAGCGCCCTGCCTGCCTGAGTCTTATCAGGCTTTCCGTTCAACTGCTCCGCCATCGTAGGTTCATGCCTCTCCACTTGGAATACGCCGTGACGGTCTGCATATGCGCTATGGGGCAAGCCTTTTGTTTTTGCCATACCCATGAACAGCTTCATATATGCCTCGCTTGTCTCGCAAGGTACGAAGCAGGCATACGGGATTTGGCTGGCCGCATCGTCTATCGCGCCGATCATGGTAAGCTTCGGGCCTCTTCCTTCAAGCCAGTCGTGGATACCGCCGTCTATTTGAACTATAATTCCGGATTGCGGCTTTCTTTCTCTATGCGTTCTGTGTTTTGACCGTCTCTTTTTCTTTAGAGAACCTATCCCTGCCTTACGGAGGATTTGCCTGACCGCTTCCCTGCTTATTTGAATGTCTTCAACCTCCTCAAGCTTTTCGGTGAAGTGATGGTCGTTAAACCCTTTATACTTGTTCTTTGACAAATCTATAACCGTGGAGATTATATCGGCGCCTAAACGCCTTTCCGATACCCTGCCTCTGTTGCCATCTATCAGTCCTTTCACTCCTTTCAATTTGAAAAAACGCTTTAACCGGTATGCTTGTCGTTCGCTGATATCCAGAAGTTTGGCCGCCTTACATACGGTTATCTCGCCAACGACCGCTTTTTGAAACAGTTCCAACCGCTTTGCCTCTTTCATCATCAAGGTCACCTTTTCCATACCCTGACATTATCACGTTGCCGATTGACCGTGACATAATCACTTTGTTGCCACAGCGGTTGGGTTTCCGCTTGACATAATAATGCCCCTTTGCTACGTTAAGAGGTCTGTCTATAGAATGATATTTTCGATTCAAACCATCAATTCACGTTAAGGAGGATTACAAAGTTCATGAGAAAGAATTATCTTCTTGCGCCCGGGCCTACGCCTGTGCCCGAGTCCGCTCTTCTTGCGATGGCGCAGCCAATGATACACCACAGGACTCCGCAGTTTTCCGAGATATTCAAGGAGACCGCGGAGTTGTTAAAGCACGTATTCCAGACGCAAGAGGACGTATTGATATTGGCCGCGTCGGGAACCGGCGCAATGGAAGGAACCATCGTCAATCTCTATTCGCCGGGGGATGAGGTCATAGTCGTAAACGGCGGAAAGTTCGGCGAGCGCTGGGGCAAGATATCCGAATCTTACGGCCTCAAGGCTCATTGGCTGAACGTGGAGTGGGGCAAGGCCGTCGACCCAATTGAAGTAAAAAAACTCCTTGACGCGAACCCGAACGTCAAAGGCGTGCTTGTGCAGGCAAGCGAGACCTCTACCACGGCGGCGCATCCGGTAAAGGAGCTTGCCGCCCTTACAAAGGACAAAAATTGCCTTCTTATCGTTGACGGCATAACCGCGGTCGGCGTCTTCGACCTGCCCATGGACGCATGGGGCATAGACGTGCTCGTGAGCGGCTCACAAAAGGCGTTCATGCTCCCTCCGGGTCTTGCCTTTGCTTCTTTAAGCGCTAAGGCGTGGAAGTTTCAGGAGACGGCAAAGTGCCCGAGGTTCTATTTCGACTTCAAGAAGGAGAGAAAAAACCTCAAGGACAACACCACTGCCTATACCCCGCCGGTCTCTCTCATAATCGGACTGCGCGAGGCGTTGAAGATGATAAAGGAAGAGGGCCTTCAGAACGTGTTCGCAAGACATGACCGCCTTGCGCGCGCGGCCCGCGCCGCCTCGGCTGCGCTTGGATTGAAGCTCCTTGCGCCGGATGCGCCGAGCAACGCGGCAACCGGCGTGTTCGTGCCGGATGGCGTGGAGGGCGGAAAGCTCGTAAAGTATCTCAGGGATACGATGGGCATAACCCTTGCCGGAGGTCAGGATCATCTTAAAGGCAAGATACTGAGGATCGCGCACCTCGGCTACGTGGACACCTTCGACATCATCATAGCCATAGCCGCAATAGAGATGGCGCTTGTTAAGGCGGGGCACAAGTTGGAGTTGGGCAAGGGCGTGGCCGCGGCGCAAAAAATACTTATCGAAGGATATAAATAGTCATGAAGGTACTCATAAGCGACGCGATGAGCGAGAGGGCCGTTGAGATATTCAAGAACACGCCCGGCATAACCTGCGAGGTCTCGACCGGCTTAAAGCCCGATGAACTCAAGGAAAAGATAAAGGGCTTCCACGCCCTTGTGGTCAGGAGCTCCACGAAGGTTACGGCCGATATAATCGAGGCCGCGGAGAACCTCAAGGTAGTCGGCAGGGCCGGAACCGGCGTTGACAACGTTGACGTCGTCGCGGCCACTAAAAAAGGCGTTGTCGTGATGAACACGCCCGGCGGCAATACGGTAACGACGGCGGAACACGCCATTGCCATGATGCTCTCCCTTGCAAGGAAGATACCGCAGGCCACCGCCTCCATGAGAAGGGGCGAGTGGGAGAAAAAGAAGTTCGAGGGAACCGAGATTACCGGCAAGACCCTCGGCATCCTCGGCGTCGGCAACATAGGCGGCGTCGTGGCCTCCCGCGCCATCGGCTTGAAGATGAGCGTCATAGCGCACGACCCGTTCATACCGGCCGAGGCCGCTGATAAACTCGGGGTAACCCTCGTCTCGATGGACGAGCTTTTCAAGCGGAGCGACTTCATATCCATCCACGTGCCGCTGATGAACGAGACGAAGAACATCGTAAACGCCGAGGCGTTCAAGAAGATGAAAAAAGGCGTCAAGATAATCAACTGCGCGCGCGGCGGCATCGTCAACGAGAATGACCTGGCCGAGGCCATAAAGGCCAAGCAGGTGGCCGGCGCGGCCTTCGACGTGTTCGAGAAGGAGCCGACGAGCGCCGAGAACCCGCTTCTCGCCCTTGAAGAGGTGATACTTACCCCGCACCTCGGGGCCTCGACCTTCGACGCACAGGAGAACGTTGCCATCGCGGTCTCAGAGCAGATAGTGGACTATCTTCTGAACGGAACCGTAAGGAACGCTGTCAACGTGCCGTCCGTGCCCGCTGAGTTGTTGAGCGCGCTCGGGCCGTACATATCGCTCGGCGAGAAGCTCGGCAGTTTTCAGGGGCAGATATTGACCGGAGCCGTCGAGGAGATTACCGTGGAATACAGCGGCGACGTCGTAAACTACGACGTGGCGCCGATTACGACCGCCTGCATCAAGGGGCTTCTCGACAGGATGATGGACACCTACGTCAACTACGTCAACGCCCCGTTTGTGGCGAAGGACAGAGGCATAAAGGTCGTCGAGGTAAAGAGTTCGCGTTCAACGGACTTTGCAAGTTCGGTTACGATAAAGGTCAGGACAAAGGAAGGGACAAGCGCGATAGAGGGCGCCCTGTTCGGCAAAAAGGAGCCGCGCATCGTGATGATAGACAAGTTCTTCCTCGACGCGGTGCCTCAGGGGTATCTCCTTCTCTTGCATAACGCGGACAAGCCCGGGGTCATCGGCAACGTAGGCACGCTTCTGGCCGCCAACAACGTCAACGTGGCAAGGCTCCACCTCGGCAGACAATCCGTCGGAGGCGAGGCCGTTTCCGTATGGAACATAGATACGGCGCTGAGCAAAGGGCTGATTGAAAAACTCCTCAAACTGCCGAACATGGTGTCTGCAAAGGTGGTGGAGCTGTAGGAAATACCGTGAACCGCGACCGTGAAAAGATAAGAAACTTCACGGCCTTAAACACCATTGCCGATAACATATAATCTCCGGTAGACGACAAAAGGCGCCAATAGCGGTGAACACCTCATCCGTCATATCTCTGCCGCAGGGCGTGCGGGACATACTGCCCGACGAGGCCGAAAAGATAGGCTCCGTCGAGTCCGGCATAGTTGCGGTTTTTGCAAAGAGGGGCTTTCAGAGGGTCATAACGCCTCTGCTTGAGTACGTTGACACGCTCTCCATCGGCATGGGCGAGGGGCTGAAAGAGCGGGTCTTGAAGTTCATAGACCCCTCGACCGGCCGCGTCATAGCCATAAGGCCGGACATCACGGCGCAGATAGCCCGGCTCGCGGCCACGAGGCTCAAGGAGATGCCCTTGCCCCTGAAGCTGTGCTACAACGAGAACGTCCTGCGCTTGTCGGAGCCTCGTGATCGGGACGGCAAGAGCCGTGAGGTCTTGCAACTCGGCGCGGAGTTCATATCAGCCAAGGCGTCCCCTTCAGCGGACGCTGAAATGATTTCAATGGCAATAGAGTCGCTCCTTGCCATCAAGCTCAAAAGTTTCAAGATTGACATAGGCGACGTGGGCTTTTTGAAGTCCGTGCTTGAGACGCTCAAGCTTGCCGATCAAGAGAGGCGCGCCGTAAAAGAGGCGATTGCAATAAAGGACAGATCAGGTCTTGAGGCCGTGCTTGCCGATTGCGCCGCGCCAATCGCCGAGGGAGACAGGGCGCTTCTCATCAGTCTCACGACGCTTTACGGCGAGGAAGAGGTCATTGAAAAGGCCGCAGGCTATACGACCAACCCCGCGGCGCACGAGCGCCTCGACAACCTTCGCGCGGTCGTTGACATAATCACACAAAACGGACACGGGGCGTACATAACGCTGGACCTCGGCGAGATGCGCGGCTTTGATTATTACACGGGCATGATATTTGAAGGCTTTGCCGCCGGGGTGGGCAAGGCCATTTTAAGCGGCGGAAGGTATGATAACCTCCTTGCGCGCTACGGGTATCCCGTTGCGGCAACCGGCTTTGCCTTTGACGTGGAAAACATAGTGGCCGCGCTCGGCGCGGGCCGATAGAGGGATTTCATGGTAAAGACTCTGGTGGTGGTCGGCGCTCAGTGGGGAGACGAGGGCAAGGGCAAGATCGTTGACATGCTCACCGAAGAAGCCGACATGGTGGTGCGCTATCAGGGCGGCAACAACGCCGGGCACACCGTTTACATAGGCGGCGAAAAGGTCGTGTTTCATCTCATCCCGTCCGGCATACTTCATCCGGGCAAGACCTGCGTCATCGGGGACGGCGTGGTGCTCGACCCGGAGGTGCTCATCGGCGAGATGGAGTTGTTGAAGGCAAAGGGGATATTCCGCCCCACCGACCTCGTCATAAGCAAGAACTCGCACGTCATCATGCCGTATCATAAGAAGATCGACGTGGTCAGGGAAAAGCTCAAGGGAGAAAACAAGATCGGCACGACCGGCAGGGGCATAGGCCCGGCTTATGAAGACAAGGTATCGAGAAGCGGCATCAAGTGCGCCGACCTTTTGAATCATGCCCTGTTCAAGTCCAAGCTCAAGACCAACCTACAGGAAAAAAACGGCTTCCTCAAGACCATGCTTCGTGAGGACGGTTTTGACTTGAATAAGATATACGACGAGTACGTCGGATACGCCGCGATAATAGCGCCTCACGTTCAGGACACATCGAAGCTCATTAACTCTGGAATAGGCGCGGGCAAGAAGGTCTTGTTCGAGGGCGCTCAGGGAACGCTCCTTGACATAGACCACGGCACGTATCCGTTCGTAACCTCCAGCAACACGGTTGCCGGCGGCGCATGCACCGGCGCCGGAGTCGGGCCTTCGCGGATAGATTCCGTAATAGGCATCACAAAGGCATATTCGACAAGGGTCGGCGAAGGGCCGTTCCCCACCGAGCTTTTGGGCGCGGACGGTCAAAGGCTAAGGGAGGCCGGGGGCGAGTACGGCGCCACAACCGGCAGGCCGAGAAGGTGCGGCTGGTTCGACGCAATTGCGGCCCGGTACGCCGCAAGGGTCAACGGGCTTGACGGCCTCGTCATTACAAAGCTTGACGTGCTGGATAAGATTGAAAAGATAAACATCTGCGTCGGCTATGAAATTGAAGGCACGGTAGTGGACGACTTCCCGGTTGAAACGAGCATCCTCGCTAAGTGCGAGCCTGTCTATGAGACGATGGACGGATGGATGAGTTCCACCGCCGGCGCAAGAAGTTTTGCGGACCTGCCAAAAAAGGCTCAGGCATATATCAGAAGGCTTGAAGAACTGTCCGGCGTTCCGGCTAATATCATTTCAGTCGGCGTGGGCAGGGCCGACGCGATAGTCATTAAACACCCGTTTCGGGGTTGACCTAAGCTAAGGAGCCTCTGATTAATTCTTATTTTGTCATTGCGCGGCAATCTCTAAGTTGACGATTTCCTTGAAGACGAGATTCTACGCTGCGCGAGAATGACGGGGCAGGGAATTAATCAGAGCTTCCCTAACTTCCTTTGCCCGAGTGGCGGAATTGGTAGACGCACGGGACTTAAAATCCCGAGTGGGCAACCACGTGCCGGTTCGACTCCGGCCTCGGGCACCAGTTTTAACCCGTCAGCCGTCCTTCCTCTTCCCTCGCGCCCCCATGCTCAGGCAATGCGCCTCTAACCCTTCCAATTCGGCAAAGCGTTGGATCGCCTTGCCAAGGTGTTTGACGCCTTTTTGCGAAAAACCGATGACGCTCGTTCTTTTGATGAAGTCCTCGACTCCAAGGGGGGATGAGAATCGGGCGGTGCCGCCTGTGGGAAGGGTATGATTCGGCCCGGCCAAATAGTCCCCGGCCGCCTCCGGCGTATTGCTACCAAGGAATATTGCACCGGCGTTTCTTATCGTCTTGAGGAGCGCCTTTGGCCTTGCCACGAAAAGCTCAAGGTGCTCAGGCGCGATCTTGTTGGAGATACGGACGGCCTCCTTGAGGTCTTTAACAATAATTATGCGGCCGTAAAGCTCTAAAGACTTTTTTGCTATCGCCTTTCGTTGTTCGGACAATGTATTCAATATTTTATCAACATATCCGCTGACCGCATCCGCCGTCTTCTTTGACGTGGTTATCAGGGTGCTTGAGGCAGACTCGTCATGCTCGGCCTGACTCAACAGGTCAGCGGCAATCCATGACGGCTCTCCGGTGCCGTCGTTTATGATAAGTATCTCGCTTGGCCCGGCAATCATGTCAATGTCAACCACGCCGTAGACCAGCCTCTTAGCGGTTGCCACGTAGATATTGCCGGGGCCGGTTATCTTGTCTACCCTTGGAACGGTATCCGTGCCAAAGGCAAGCGCGGCTATTGCCTGCGCCCCGCCGATCTGAAAGATTTTATCAACGCCCGCTATCTTGGCGGCTGAAAGGACATAATCGTTTATAGCGCCGCCGCCTTTTGGACGCGGCGTAACCATGATTATCTCGTCAACCCCGGCGATGCGGGCGGGTATGGCGTTCATCAAGACCGTTGAGGGATAAGCGGCCTTGCCCCCGGGCACGTATATGCCGACCCTCTCAAGGGGCGTTATCTTCTGTCCCAAGACGGAACCGTACTCATCCTTGAACGTCCAAGACCTTTGAACCTGTTTTTTATGGAAGTTTTTGATCCGCGAGGCCGCGAGTTCGAGAATCTCTCTGTCGGCCCTTGGTATCGCCTTGAACGCCGCGGCAATCTGAGCCTTGGGAACTTCTAATGATTCAACGTTTGCGTCCCAGCCGTCGAACTCCCTTGTGTATTCTATTAAAGCGGCGTCGCCTTCATGCTCATGCAAAACTTTTTCAATTATCCCTTTAACAACTTGCTCAACGCCGCTAAAAGTTGATATTGCCCCGCCGCGACAGCCAAGGGTGTAGTTAATGAAGTCATCCACCTCATTCGTCTTGATTATCTTCATTTAACCCTTCACCGCTCCTGCAAGCCTCGTTACAAGCTCCTTGACCCTCTTGGGCTTTGTCTTGAGGCTGGCCCTGTTGCACACGAGCTTGGACGTTACGTTCATCACGTCCTCAACCTCCACGAGGCCGTTCTTCTTCAAGGTCTCTCCGGTCTGCACGAGGTCAACGATGCGTTCGGAAAGGCCGAGGAGCGGGGCAAGCTCGATGGAGCCGTACAGCTTTATTATCTCGACCTGAATCCCCTTGGCAAGGAAGTGAGCGAGCGTGATGTTCGGGTACTTGGTGGCCACCCGGATGCGCGTCCATTGCGCCGGGTTGTCATGGGCCTTGAGTTCAGCCGGTTCGGCCACGACCATCCTGCACGCGCCTATCTTCAGGTCAAGCGGCTCGTACAGGTCTTTTGCCTGCTCGATGAGCACGTCTCTTCCCGCGATGCCGAGGTCCGCGGCCCCGTACTCGACGTAGGTCGGCACGTCCTGACTCCGCAATATCATGAACCGCAGACCTTCGTTCGCGTCCTCGTATATCAGCCGCCTATCGTCATGTAAGAGCGCGGAGAAGTCATACCCCGCGGCCTTAAAGAGCTTTGACGCCTCCTTGAGGATGCGCCCCTTAGGCAGGGCTATCGTAAGGGTTTCCGTTTTTTTCATATAGCAGGCTTATTCCTTAACCCGTTTAATATTCGCTCCGAGCGCCTTGAGTTTATGCTCGATTCGCTCGTACCCCCGGTCAAGGTGGTATATCCTCGACACCTCGGTGAGCCCCTCGGCCACAAGCCCGGCGAGTATGAGTGAGGCGCTTGCCCTGAGGTCCGTTGCCATGAGCGGCGCGCCGGAGAGCCGGCGCGCGCCCTTCACGACCGCGCTCCTGCCGTCAATGGATATGTCCGCGCCCATGCGTTTCAATTCGCTTACGTGCATGAAGCGGTTCTCGAAGATCGTCTCGGTTATCACGGACAGGCCGCTCGATATGCACATCATGGCCATTATCTGCGCCTGCATGTCCGTCGGAAAACCGGGGTGGGGCAGGGTCTTTACGTCAACGCTCCTTATGGGCCAATCGCCGATGACCCTCACGCCTCCGGCCTCTTGCTCAACGGTTGCCCCGGCCTCCCTCAATTTTACCGCGACCGCATGGAGATTGTCCAGCGGACAGTCTTTTATAAGCACGTTGCCTCTGGCCATGGCCGAGGCAACCATGAATGTCCCGGCCTCTATCCTGTCCGGGATGACCGCGGTCTGAACGGCCTTCAATTCCTTAACGCCTTCAATGGTTATGGTCTCTGTGCCCGCGCCGGTTATATGCGCGCCCATCCTGTTCAAGGCGTCGGCCAGACAGACGACCTCCGGCTCAAGCGCCGCGTTCTCCAATATGGTCTGACCGTCCGCGTAAACGGCGGCAAGCAAGAGGTTTTCGGTGCCGGTTACGGTGCGGGTGTCCATGTATATCCGCGCGCCCTTGAGCCGCTCGGCGCTGACGTTCACGTATCCGCCCTCTATGCCGACCTCTGCCCCCATCTTCTGAAGTCCGGCCAGATGGATATTGACCGGACGCGCGCCGATGGCGCACCCTCCTGGAAGGGAAACCCGCGCCTTTTTGAACCGGGCCACGAGAGGGCCAAGGACAAGTATCGCGGCGCGCATGGTCTTTACAAGCTCATACGGCGCGTCGGGCGTGGTTACGCTTGCGGTGCGTATCTTGAGAACCCCGCCTTCCACTTCCTCGACCTCTGAGCCGAGATGCTTGAGGAGCTTTTTGAAGGTCTCTATATCCTTGAGGCCCGGCACGTTGGTAATGGTAGTCCAGCCGTCAACGAGAAGGGAGGCCGCCATGAGCGGCAAGACCGCGTTCTTTGCGCCGCTGGTCTGAACCTCGCCCACGAGCCTGGCGCCGCCTTGTATTATTATCTTATCCATTATCCCTGTGAATGTCGCGCAGGTTTGAACTTTTTTATTGCGCTAACGGCCCGCGCCAGACTATTTGAGCAAGCCATCGCATGAGTCGTATCCCATGAATCTTTGACAAACTTTAGTAAGGGACTATTATAGTCCGGCCCCTGCGTCCGTCCGCTGTTCGGCGGTGGAACTATCGCGCTACGCAACTCACGTTTCGGTGATTTTTTAACAATATCTATTAGATAGCGCTTAGGGTCAGGAATCGAATCAACATCATTAGGTATTATAGACAAATTTCTGTTTTTTATGCCTAAAAATTCAAGAAAGGCTTGACGGTGAGCGAGTACCCATGCCTCCACCTCTCTTACGGCTATACGAAATATCAGGTTGTCGTGTTTGCCATGCGGCAACCATTGATTTATTAAAACGGGAGGGCATTCAAGGCGGTCGAGATCCGTCAAGACCAACCACGGCATCACTTTCGCGGCGCTATTAAAGGCATTTATGTTTTTTTTGAGATAGCCGCACCCATTCTTCATGTAAACGTTACTAATCACATAATGATGGCCGGATTGACTCAATATCTTAGTCAAAACGCCATTACTTAACGGATCCTCTACCGCGATGTTTACATATATGGATGCGGTCACTCAAAAAGCTCCAATTGGCTTATGTTTGGAGGGCGTGTGTGTGGCGCAATAGCCTCAGACAGATTCATACCCGCATCAAGCAGGCCGCGCACTACCTTTACAGATGAAGCCGGTTCGAGTTTCGTGCCTTCAACGTTCGGTCTTAATAAGAACACTTCATCTGCCCCAATCCCGCCATCTGACAGTAGGTCAGCGCTATGCGTACTTAATATTAACTGTCTAATCCGTTGCTTCTTCTGCCTTTGAAGTCTGTAAAAGATGGCCGGCAGTTTGGCTACAATAGACGCATTCAACGACAACTCCGGTTCCTCAAGAAGCAAGAGGGAATCGCTCTCCAATAACGACCAAAGGAGCCCGATGAGACGCAACGTCCCGTCGGAAAATTGGTCTTCACGTTGTTTTGCGCCTTGAGGCCGCCAATGTTCGTAAACCGCTTCAAGGTGCGTGACGCCTGACTCGTCTTTTATGTCTTTCAACTCTTTTAATTGAGGCACGGCGATACGAAGGGCGGTCTCAATTTTTTTCAGGCGCGACTTCCGATACTTATCAGGCATCTTGGCAACACGCTCAAGAAAGTTTCTCCCAAAAGGGTCGCCGAGGTCCCCCGATTTAGCAGTTGCTGAGAATTGTTCAGGGTAGCGAACCAACTGTGGAACAAGATGCAGATATAAGATTGATTTAAAGAAATCAACAATCTCCCTGAACTTAACATTGGCGTTGATCTGCTGGAGATGAGTCTGCGTCAAGCGCAATTCATCTCGTGCGTCATCACCGTCTGGACGATCAAGCAACTTATCGTTTCCTTTGTAGACGCGCTCATAGGTCAGGAGCGGCAACCTGTGACCGCTGGATTGTTGTTTGATACCTATTTCGTATTTCCATTTCGGTTTGGCTTCGATTGACTCTGCAAGATGAATCGCTATTTCTATTTCAGGGTGTCTTCGTGCGGCAAGACAACGAATCTTGGATATTCCCCCGCGATCATTGACAGCTTTTTGCAGGCCGCCTCCTTCCGGTTTGGCGATATCGCGTAAAAATCGAAACACATCGAGAAAGTTTGATTTGCCTGATGCGTTTGGCCCGACCAAAAAGACCCTCTCGCCCATCTTGATCTCAACGTTTTGAAAATTTCGCCAATTTTTCAGACTGATATGGGAAATTATCATATTACCTCTTGTATTTTCATCAGGTTATGCCGCCGTGTTGTCCGTCCCCTTGAGCGCCTCGGTCTGGTACCACGCGATAACGTTATCGGTAAGCTCGGTCATGTCGCCTTCCATTATCTCGCTCAGCCTGTGAAGGGTGAGTCCGATTCGATGGTCTGTTACCCGGTTTTGCGGAAAGTTGTAGGTGCGTATCTTTTCGCTCCTGTCGCCGGTTCCGATCTGCGTCTTCCGGTCAAGCGCGATTTTTTTCTGTTGTTCCTGTATCTTGGCGTCGAGTATCCGCGCCCTGAGCACCTTGAGCGCCTTTGCGCGGTTCTTATGCTGGCTCTTTTCTTCCTGACAGGCGACGACGACGCCTGTCGGGATATGCGTCATGCGGACTGCGGTCTCGACCTTGTTGACGTTCTGGCCGCCGTGGCCGCCGGAGCGGTATGTGTCCACGCGGATGTCGTCCATCCTTACGTCCACCTCCACCTCGTCGGCCTCCGGCATCACGGCCACGGTAACGGTCGAGGTATGACGCCTGCCCGACGCCTCGGTCTCCGGCACGCGCTGGACCCGGTGCACGCCGCTTTCGTACTTGAGGCGCGAATACGCGCCCTTGCCCTCTATCGCGGCGACAATCTCCTTGATCCCGCCCGCGCCCGTAGGGCTTGAACTCAACACCTCTATCTTCCAGCGCCTCGTCTCGGCGTAGCGCGAATACATCCTGAAAAGCTCGGCAACGAAAAGGGCTGATTCGTCCCCGCCCGCGCCTGCGCGTATCTCGATGATGACGCTCTTGTCGTCGTTCGGGTCTTTCGGCAGGAGCATGACCTTCAAGGCGGCCTCAAGCTCGTCTCTTTTTTTCTGAAGGCTTGGCAGTTCTTCCTTGGCAAGCTCGCGGAGTTCCTCGTCCTTGCCCTCAAGGATAAGCCTTGTTTCGTCAAGCGCTGTCCCGGTCTTTTTCAACTCCCTGTAGACCTCGACGACGTCGGCGAGCGAGGCGGCCTCCATGGCGCACCTCTGGTAAAGCTCCCTGTCGTTGACGGCTTCCTCGGAGGCCATAAGGCAGCCAAGCTCGTCGTATCTTTTTTCAACGTCAACAAGGCGTTTTTCGATCATTATTATGGTGGTCGGTTAAAGGGACTTGAATCTGGCGCGGACTTCTTTAGGTTTGCCGCAGGTCAAACCGCCCTCTGAGCACTTGCCCGCGACGCAGGCCGGGCCTGAGTCAACGAATATGAACGACGCCTTGGACTTGGCGAGTTTGAGCATCTCAACGGCCATCTCGCGTATCTCCCATTGCGCCCGCTCACAGCAACGGAGCCTAAAAAAATGAAGGAGCTCCCTCGCGTTCATGGTAACGATTATCTTTGTGCAGGCCGCGTTGGGCAAAAGATACCGGGCGTCCTCGGCGCTTACCCCTGAGTCAAGGAGCTTCTTATATGAGGCCCATGCGCGCTTGGCCGCGCCGATAAACAGTTTTTTCTTAGCAGTGTCAACGGCGACGGTATGCGGGATCACGAACTCCGGTGAATTACTCTTGACGTACCTTTGGCTCTGCTGGGAGTACGAGGCAAGCCTGTGCCTGACGAGCTGGTGGGACGCGGCCCTTGATATGCCCTCTATGCCGAAGGTGAACGAGGCGTGTTCAAGCACTGAAAGATGCCCCATCTTGAGTATCTTGCCGAGAAGCTTCTCAATGGGAGCGGCCTTGAGCCGGTCTTCAAGCGCGGATACGGAGGCGTCCGAATAGCACAGCCTGGCCGCGAGCGCAACCGTCCTCTCAGGGTCGGGGGTAAAGTTGATAAGCTGTACCAGCATATACCACCCTTGTCCGAATCAGACCGTTGTCTTGCCGTACTTCTTCCTGAACTTTTCTATCTTGCCCGCGGCGTCCATGAACTTTTGCTCACCCGTGTAGAACGGGTGGCACTTGGAGCACGTCTCGACGGATATCGTCTTTTTCGTCGAGCGCGTGTCGACGATGTTGCCGCACGCGCAGTTTATCTTGGTTGGCTCGTATGCCGGGTGTATTCCTGTCTTCATCTGTGCGTCCTCCGTTTGTAGTGCGAAAGTTTAATGGTTGCCTCTAAAAATTGCTATTTTTACCGATTTCTTTGTCAGGGCGAAAATAAAAATGCTCACATATTAGCATATATGCTGCGCTTTTTATTTTCGCCCTTCCTCGAACTCGGAAAAAATTTCTAATTTTTAGAGGCAACCTAATTTATTATAATAACAAGATTATACGAAAGGCGCAAGGGGAAAATGCCAACGGTCAAGCGTTAAGCCGAGACAGATCCGCGGTATTGAAGTACAGCCCCCGTATCAAGCTCAGGAGCGCAAGGCGGTTTGAGCGCAGTTTTTCATCATCCGTCATTACCATTACCTTGTCGAAGAAAAGGTCTATGGGGCCTTTTATCGCGGCAAGGGCGACGAAGGCAGTCGGGTAGTCGTGGTTCTTGAGCGCTTCCTTGACTATCGGCTCCGCTTCTCTCTCTGCCTCGTCGAGCGCCTTTTCGTATTGGTCCGCCAAGAGAGCATGGTCAACCGTGAGATTGTTCGTGTCAACGCCCTTTAATATGTTCGACACGCGCTTGGAGGCAATGATAAGAGAGGCGCAGGCAGGGTGAGTCTTGAACCCCTCAAGCGCCTCTATCCTCTTTACCGCGTCGGCGACGTCGAGTTTTTCTTTGACCGCGCTCAACACCGCGTCAATGGTGTCGAACGGCATTGATTGACCGAGAAGCCAGTTCCTGAGCCTCTCGATAAAGAAGTCGCATACCTTCCGCTCTGTCTCGTTGCTCTTTTGATGCACGGCCTCTGCAAGCGCGTAATCCTTCAACGGTTCTTTGCGGCCCCGGTTTATCTCCCGTTCTATGTTCGTCTTATGGTATCCCACGGATAGGCGGATAAGAACCGGCAGGTTGAGGCTCCAGCCCTTGTCATTTATTATGGCTATTATGCCGAGAGCGCTCCTTCTAAGGCCGTAAGGGTCTTGCGCGCCGGTCGGGATGAGGCCTACGGAAAAACACCCGCAGATCGTATCGAGCTTGTCCGCAACGCTTATCAGCGCCCCGGGTACGGAGGCCGGAAGCGCGCCGCCCGACGAGGTCGGCAGATAATGTTCGCATAAGGCCTCTGATACTTCCTTGGCCTCGTTGCCGCGCCTTGCATATTCGCGCCCCATTATACCTTGCAGCTTCGGAAACTCGCCAACCATGCCTGATACAAGATCAGCCTTTGCAAGCATGGCGGCCCTGCCGAGGATGTCTTTGTTCTTGGCTTGCCCCTGCTTATTGTTCGTCGCCGGGTTGTGAGGAGACGTAAGAAAGTCTTCGCACCTGTCCAGCGCGTTCATCGAATCGCAAAAACCCACCGCGTTCCCAAGGGCAACGGCAAGTTGCGTAAACCTCTCCACCTTCTCATACGACGTGCCGAGACGGGCATGAAACACGACGCCTTTGAGCGATTCCACCCTGTCAACAAGCCGGGTCTTCATGTCCTTTTCAAAGTAGAAGCTCGCGTCGTTCAAGCGCGCCCTGAGGACGCGCTCATTGCCCTTTCTTACAACGGCCATGTTAATAGCCTTTGTGTTCGCAACCGTTATGAAGCGGGGAAGAAGAGAGCCGTCTTTATTTACAACGGCAAAATAACGCTGGTGCTCGCGCATGGCGTTTACAACCACTTCGCGTGGCAGCTCCAAAAATTCTTCCTCAAACTCGCCTAAGAGGGCAACCGGATATTCCACGAGACAACTCACCTCGTCAACGAGCGCGTCGTCCTTGAGTAAAACCCCGCCGCACTCCGCGGCGGCGGCCTCAACCCCTTCAACAATTTTCCTTTTGCGCTCCTGCTGATCCGCTATCACAAAGGCGTCTTTTAGACCTTTGACGTAGGAACCGCCATCGCTGACATGCACCTCTTTTGAGCCGGACATGAACCTATGCCCGTATGTCTTGTTATCGCTCCTCAGGCGCCCCCATTCAAGGTCAACCACGTTGCCGTCGTACACCGCGACTATCCAGTGCACGGGACGCGCAAACGTCGCCTCGTCATTGCCCCAGCGCATGGTCTTGGCCGAATAGTCGGCGTTGAGGGCTGAGGATAAAATCTCAGGAAGAAGATCAACGGTCTTTGCGCCATTCACCTGCTTAGTCAGACACAGGTACTCTCCCTTGTCAGTTGACACGGTCTTGAGGTCTTTAAGTTCAGCCCCCTGACTTCTAAGGAAACCGAGGAGCGCGTCGGCGGGTTTCCCTTCCGCGTCGAAGGCGGCTTTTTTTTGCGGCCCGCGAACCTCGATCATCGAGTCGGGCTGGAGCGCGTCGAGCGCATCTACGATTACGGCAAGCCTCCTCGGTGAGCCGAAACAGCGGAGAGCTTTATATCCGAGCCTTGCCGCGTCCAATCTTTTTTTGAAGAGTTCCTCAAGCGCCCAAAGCGCCTTTGGTATGAAATGCGCGGGCAACTCTTCCGTGCCTATTTCGAAAACGAGATCGTTTGACATTTGATTGGGTATCCGTTTTGGTAATGACCAACAACCTTGTTAATCTATCAAAAAACAGGGATTTTGCAACATCAATTAATCCGGCTTGACAAAACGCATGGCGATTTAATATTATATAAGACTGTCGTTTGCAACGGTACGCCGCAGCTCACAAAGAAGGGCCCATAGCTCAGTTGGAAGAGCCACCGGCTCATAACCGGTCGGTCCCTGGTTCGAGCCCAGGTGGGCCCACCAATTAAGATACGCGACGCATTATCAGTGTTTAACAGGTTACAAAATCCAATATTGACGAAGGTTGCTCAAAAAGCCGTAGATGCGAGGCGGCAGGGTTCCCATTGCGTGCGAAGCACAATGCAATGGGAAGTTGCGAAGAACGAGCCCAGCACCACTTTAGATTACGAAAGCATGTTGCTTAACAAATTTCCTCGTGCAACAAAGTGGTGCTGGGCGCA
>JACRCE010000010.1 GCA_016213015.1 Deltaproteobacteria bacterium
ACCCTTGACTCAACGGCCTCTTCGGTGGTGTAATTACTCATGGCGGCTGTCTCCTTTTTTAGGGCCTCAAGCCCGGTTCTTGGTCGAACCTGAAGGATACACCGCCTTTAACTTATTTACACACCTTTTTAGAATACCCCAAAAATTGCTATTTTTCCCGATTTTTTTGTCATGGCAAAAATACACCGGTTGCCCGTCGGCTTGCGCCGAAGGCGCAATAAGACTGGCTTCAAAGAGAGCGTGAGCTTCCTTACCGGGGCTAACCGCGCTTTTGCGGTTGGCCCAATGCTCACATATCGGCATATATGCTCCGCTTTTTATTTTTGCCCTTCCTCAAACTCGGAAAAAATTTCTAATTTTTAGAGGCAACCTTAAAGGGTTATAAGCGTTGAACCGCTCGGCAGTAATATGAAATTCTTAAAAACGTCAATATCGCAAAGACTGCGGTTTGTAGATAAAACAGCCTCAATCTGATAAGATTATCCGGTGAGAATACTCGGCCTTGACCTCGGCAGTAAAACTATCGGCGTCGCGCTCTCCGACGAGATCGGGACTATCGCCATGCCGCTGATGACGATCAAGCGCGCCGGCATCAATAAGGATTTACAGGAGCTTTCAAGGTTATGCGCCGAGCACGGCGTCGGCTCGATCGTCGTCGGGATGCCGATTAACATGGACGGGAGCATAGGAAGCTCAGGCGTTGCCGCGCAAAAATTCATGGAGCGGCTTGAAAAAGCGTCCGGCCTGCTTGTGGCGGCATGGGACGAGAGGCTTTCAACCGTGGCCGTTACAAGGACGCTTATAGAGGCCGACATGAGCCGCGAAAAAAGAAAAAAGGCGGTTGACAAGCTCGCGGCCTCGTACATCCTGCAAGGCTTTCTTGACGGTTTGAGGCGTTCGAAGGGCGGAGACGTTGAGGATTAGCGCGCGGATAGAGATAATCGTAATAATAGTCTTGACGTTCGCGTTGCTCGCAAGCGCCCACCTGTACGTCATGTTGTATTCGAGCGCGTCAACCGATGGAACGACGCTCACCGTGGTCGTGCCCAAGGGCGCGAGCTTCAAGGCCGTTGCAACGAGCCTTGAAAAGGCCGGGGTTATAAGAGACGCCAAGGCGTTGTCCTTTGCGGCAAGGATCACCGGCGCATACCGGAAGGTCAGGGCCGGAGAGTATGAATTCCGGGCCTCCATGCCGCCAATGGAGATATTGGACGCGCTTGTCGAGGGCCGCGTAAAAAAATATCAGGTTACCATACCTGAAGGCTATAACGTCTATGAAGTAGCTCTCGCGCTTGCCCATGCCGGGCTCGCGGATGAGGCTGACTTTCTTGCAAGGGCGCGGGACCCAAGGTTTGTCGCCTCCCTTGGGCTGGAGGGTCAAAGCGCGGAGGGGTATCTGTTCCCGGACACCTACCGGTTTGAAAAGGGCATGAGCGCCGACGAGATGATAAGAAAGATGACGGACAGGTTCAAGTCAATGTATTATCCCGAGCTTGACGCGGCGGGAAAGGCGCAAGGCATGACGCTCGGCAAGGCCGTAACGCTCGCCTCCATTATAGAGAAAGAGACCGGAGACGGATCGGAGCGGCCGCTAATATCGGCGGTCTTTCACAACAGGCTGAGGAAAAGGATAAAACTCCAAAGCGACCCAACCGTGATCTACGGCGTCATCGGGCGGGGATTCGACGGCAATCTGACCAAACGGCATCTCCTTGAAAAGACGCCTTATAACACCTACGTCAACTACGGCCTGCCGCCCGGCCCGATAGCCAACCCGGGCAGGGCCGCGCTCAAGGCCGCGGTCAGCCCTGCAAGCGCGGACTACCTTTACTTCGTTTCCATGAACAACGGCTCGCATCATTTTTCAACGACGCTCAAGGAACATAACAACGCCGTCAACCTGTATCAACGCCGGAGAGGACGCTGAACCCATGAAGACGGAGCCGTTTGCCGCCGACCATGCAATCGAGCGCGTGAGAACCCTTGCTTTGAGCCCGCCGAACGCGCGGGCGGCTTTTCGCCTCGTAATAGTCCTCAAGCGCATGGAGGGTCTGCGGAAAAAACAGATTGCCGTTGCGCTCGGCACGTCAAGGCCGACCGTTAACCTGTGGCTTAAGCGATATGACGAGGCCGGGATTGACGGGCTTCTCCATGACGCGCCAAGGACGGGCCGGAGGCCCAAACTGAGCGCGGAAAAAGAGATGGCCATAATCGACGCTACGCTCCACAGCCTCCCCTCCTCCGCCGGACAATGGAGCGTCAGACTCATGGCCGCTTCTCACGGCGTATCCCGCATGGCCGTGCAAAGGCTGTGGAAAAAGTACAACCTGCAACCCCGGCGCGGCACCTTCACGAAAAAAGGTTGAGGCCGAGGTTCCCGACGGCCTGTTTTTTATTCGCATAAACAAGACTGATTTTATCTTGATTATACTTGAAAAAACGGAATTTACCGATATAATGAATGAACCTGACGCGCTTGAATAAGCATTCGGCAGGAAAACATGCCGCGAAATCGCGGCTTTAATCAAGACATGGAGGGACTCACGATGGAGCAGGCAAACGTGCTGGACAAGAAGGACTACAAGGATGGCGACGTAAACAAGGTAACGTACCTCAAGACCGAACAGTTGGCGCAGGACACCTATTACTTCAAACCCGGGCAGGTGCTTGCGTACCACAGGCATCCGAGCGGCGATCAGGTCTTCTTCGTGCATGAAGGCGAGGGTGCTTTTGCGCTTGACGACGGCAAGGAAAACTCTACCCAACTCAAGCCGGGCGTAGTCGTGCTTGCGCCCAAGGGCGTATGGCACAAGATAACGGCAAAGACCAATCTTGTCGTGAGTCAGGCAACCGTGCAACCGGCGGGCATGGAGAAGAGATAGCGGCTCTCCGCATAGTTTCAGAAACATGCGCGCCCTTGAAAGGGCGCGCATGTTTTATTATTTGACGCCGTACCCGTTCGTTATCGGCATCCGTCTGTCCTTGCCGAGCGCGCGCGGGGTTATCTTTATGCCGGGAGGAGCCTGTCTTCTCTTGTACTCGCTTGCGTCAACCAGCCTTACCACCTTCATTACGACCTTTCTCTTGAATCCCAGCGCGGCAATCTCTTCAACGTCAAGGTCGTCCTCCACGTAAGCCTTGAGGATGTTGTCGAGCAGGTCGTAAGGCGGCAAAGAATCTTGGTCGGTCTGTCCGGGTTTTAGCTCCGCGGTCGGCGGCTTTGTAAAGACCCGCTCCGGTATGACGGGCGAGGCAAAGGATTCGTTGATCCTCGTTGCCACGTCGTAGACGAGCGTCTTAGGCAGGTCTTTTATCACGGCGAATCCTCCGGCCATGTCTCCGTAAAGCGTGGCATAGCCAACGCTCATCTCGCTCTTGTTGCCTGTGGTCAGCACGAGATAGCCGAACTTGTTGCTCAAGGCCATGAGCAGGTTTCCGCGTATTCGGGCCTGTATGTTCTCCTCCGCGATATTCGGCGGCCTGTCGACAAAGACCTCTTTGAGGCTTGCGCTATATGAATCGCACAAGCCGTTAATCGGCAGTTCAATGAGGTTTATGCCGAGATTCTTCGCAAGAAGGAAGGCGTCAACACGGCTCTCCGGCGACGTGTACATGGAAGGCATGAACACGCCGATCACGTTTTTCGCGCCAAGCGCCTTGACCGCGATCGCGGCGACAAGCGCGGAGTCTATGCCGCCGCTCAAGCCTATGCAGACTTGCTTGAAGCCGTTTTTGGACACGTAATCCCGCACGCCGAGCAGTAACGCCTGCAAGACCTCCTGAGAATGTTCCGGCAGAGGTTTCAGGCGTCTTCTTGCAATAACCCCATCTTTGGCGCGTTTAAGGGCTTCAAGCGTTATCGTCTCCACCACATTGATCTTCCTTGCGGCGCGCCCTTTGTCATTGAACTCAAGGTCAACGATCAGCAGGTCTTCTTCAAAAGCCTTTGCGCGGGCAACGACCTTGCCCGAACGGTCAACCACCATGCCTTGTCCGTCAAAGACAAGTTCGTCTTGCCCGCCGACCATGTTGTCGTAGGCGATTGTAACGTTGTTTTCCCTTGCGCGCCGAGCAAGGAGTTCCTCCCTAATGTACGTCTTGCCCGCGTGATAAGGAGATGCGTTTATATTGACGATGAGGTCCGCGCCGGCCTCTGACTGCGCCTTTATGGGGGAGGAGCGCCAGATGTCTTCGCATATCTCGACGCCGAACGTAATATGCCCCAGCCTTACGTTCAACGGGCGCGTCCCATGCGTAAAGTAGCGCTTCTCGTCGAACACGCCGTAGTTCGGAAGGTGCATCTTGCGGCTTATGCCCGCAATGCGTCCGTCATGGATGATTGCTGCGGCGTTGAATATGCCGCCGTTGCCGTCAACGAAACCAACGACTGCGGTAATGCCGCGAATCCTTCGCGCAAGCTCGTTGACCGCCTTTACGTTGTCCCTTACGAAACCGGGTTTTAACAATAGGTCTTCAGGCGGATAGCCGGTTATTGCAAGCTCAGGGAACAAAACCACCTCCGCGCCTTTGGCCTGCGCTCCCATAGCGTAGGCGTATATCTTTGCCGCGTTCCGGGAAAGCGCGCCGACAGTCGGGTTTATCTGCGCCATTGCAAGTCTGAGCGTTCGCATGAGGAAAGACTATCAAAACATGGGGGCAGAGTAAAGGAGCTTGCCTTTTTGAAAAAAAGATGAGCCCCCCGATTAAGACATTCGGTGGCAGGCTCCAAACTTTAATAGGGAACACGCAGACGGGCTGTCAAATACGAATATTGCCCCAGCAGCAAGCCATGAACCATTGGCCGTTAAAGAAGGCTGGAATCAAGGGCTCGACCATCGCGATTGCTTACGACGTTCCTCGGAGCAGACTCTCCGGCATCGAGGAGTTTTTAACGATAGTCCGAAGAAAAATCGTTCAGCCAAGAAAAAGGTTTGCTCCCCTCCGGCGGTCTCCAAAGCTAATCGCCATCATGCTCCTTATGCAGTTCCAATATCCTTTTGATTATATTGGTCGTTGACCTGCCCTTGACCAGCGTTACTCTTCTTATGCGTCCGTTGTTTTTCTTCACCGCGTCCGCTCCGACGATCTTGCCTGCGGCCCAGTCCGCGCCCTTTACAAGCACGTCAGGCAATATCGCCTCGATGAGCCTTATCGGCGTCGGCTCGTTGAATATTACCACGTAGTCAACGCTCGCCAGCGCGGCCAGCACCTCGGCGCGCTCGGCTTGAGGCACGATCGGCCTCTTTTCGCCCTTTATCACCCTCACCGATCTATCGCTGTTGAGTCCAAGGACAAGAACGTCTCCGAGGGCGGCCGCCTTTTTTAAGTACCGCACATGTCCAGCGTGTATAATATCGAAACAGCCGTTGGTGAAAACGACCTTAGCGCCCGTTTTGCGCTCTACGGCGAGTTCTTTCAAGAGCCTTTTGAGCGCGACTATTTTTTGCATTTCAACCCCACCCTTACCTCCCATTGAAAAAAGGTACGACGACCCCACCCAGCCTCCCCTTGCTAAAGAGACCTTTGCATAAGGAAGCTCTGATTAATTCGTCTAAGCCGTCATTGCGAGCGAAGCGAAGCAATCTCGTCTTCAAGGAAATCAACAACTTAGAGATTGCCGCGCCGCAAAAGCGCGGCTCGCAATGACAGAAAAGAAAATTAATCAGAGC
>JACRCE010000071.1 GCA_016213015.1 Deltaproteobacteria bacterium
CAACGGGCGTCGTAACGACCCTTGCAGGCACGGCCGGGAGTACGGGTTCAACGGACGGGACAGGTTCTGATGCTAGGTTTTATAACCCTTACGGCCTAACCACGGACGGGACAAACCTTTACGTGGTTGATACCTATAATCACACGATCCGTAAGATTCAGTAAGGGTCAAACAAGGCAGCGGACAATGTTAGGGGCTGTCTGATTGAGAAAAAGAAGGGGTATCTCCTTATAGTTGGTTTTATAACCGCTATAGAGATACCCCTTCTTTTACAGATACAAGATCGTTTTCGTTACCCGAGTTTCCAGATAGGTAACGCAATTGCTTGTGAGAGCTCCAGCTTCATAAAAAGCTGGAGATCTTCTTAGTCAATCCCGTTACCAAGCTGGAAGCTCTGGGAACGAGAACTAAGCGCATGAACTGACTTCTTGTTGTTTTGAGCGACGTAAGGCTTTCAGACCTGCAAACAGGGCAACCTTTCTATAAGAAAGGTTGCCCTGTTTTTTTGTTATCTCTCCAGCGCTCTACCTATTATCGTTCACACGCTCCGGCGTCTTGTAACTCGATTATCCCCCTCACCTCAGTCCTCTCCCCCAAGGGGAGAGGAAGTTATTGTATCGTTACAACGTTTTACCGTGGGGGCTAGAATAATTATTGGCATTTTCTGCACAAGAATCAGCAACTTACGCAAACAGGGGTAGAAAGAAAACAGCATAGGGTATACGCGGGCGTTGAGAAGGCAACACAATGACCTACTAAGTCAGGAGAGACCTATGCCGAGCGATTTGGGAACAACGGGCTTTCACGGAAAGACGGAGGGTTACGAAGGCAGAGCGCCAAGCAGGTCAAGGGTGCTTTTAAGGGAGCCGGAGAGGTGCGCCGTGTGCAACAAGGTTTTTCTGAGCCTCTATCCGTTGCGGTCGTGCTATGAGCATGAGGGGCTTGACGAGATGTAGGAGGCTGTAAACAAGGAGAGCTTTGCATAGCCATGATGCAAACCGTATTTGTCATTAGTCTCGTAACTCGCTGATTTACCAAGGGACGAGGATGCCGCTGGGCAAAAGCGCGGCTCGCAATGACAGAAAAGAGAATTAAGGAACCTCTGATTAATTCGCCAATCCGTCATTCTCGCGCAGCGTAGAATCTCGTTTAAGTTGTCATTGCGAGGCAAAGCCGAAGCAATCTCGTCTTAGAGATTGCCGCGCCGCAAAAGCGCGGCTCGCAATGACAAATAAGAATTAATCAGAGTTTCCTTAATAAGGAGCTTCTCCTTAGTTATGCAAAGGTCTCATAAACAAGGGGCGCAGGCGATAAAGGACAGGGGTCAAGCGTGGAAATTGACTGGGGCAGCGTTAAAACAGAATATGAGGAAGGCAAGGAGACGCTTGAAAGACTCGTGGAAAGATACGGAACCAGCGACAGGACTCTACGTAGAAGAGCGGCAAAGGGAGGCTGGGTAAGGAAGAAGGTTCGGCGTCTTAGAAAAAAGCCGGATGAGCCGGATCATAATGCAGAGCCTGAAGATATGGGGTTGATTCAGGTACATCGCACCCTCTGGAAGGACGTTAAGAAAAGGCTCAAGAAGGGCTTGAAGAAAAAGGACGTCAAGAGCGGCCTCGATGAATTGAAGGTGGCAAAGATGGCCGGAGAGGTGCTCACGAACGTCATAAAGGGAGAGAGGCTTGCATGGGGGTTGAGCGATGACGGAGGCGGGCAGCCTTGCGAGGCCGACGCGATTGCCGTTGAGATGGACGAGGTTACGGCCTCATGCGGAGCAGACGAGGCTGTGGACGGGCAATAAGCGTTTTGTCGTGGCGCCCGCCGGCAGGCGGAGCGGCAAGACAGAGCTTGCAAAGAGAAGGCTCGTCATGAGCCTTGCCCTGAAAAAACCTTGGCCTGACCCAAGGTACTTTGCCGCCGCGCCCACGAGGGAGCAGGCAAAGAGGATATTCTGGAAGGATTTGAACCTCCTTGTGCCGCGAAGATGGATAAAGCGCGTATATGAAACGGATATGTGCATAGTAACGCGGCTCGGGTCGGAGCTTTGGGTGGTCGGGCTTGACAAGCCTCAAAGGATAGAAGGGGTTCCATGGGACGGCGGCGTGCTGGACGAGTACGCGAATATGAAGGCCGGGGCATGGACGGAAAACATCAGGCCCGCGTTGTCGGACAGGCACGGATGGTGCTGGCTGATAGGCGTACCCGAGGGGCTGAACCACTATAAAGACATTGCGGACTACGCGCAATCGGGCGTTGATCCTGAGTGGGGCATGTATACGTGGCCATCGGCAAGCGTGCTTGATCCAAAGGAGATAGAGGCCGCGAAAAGGGTGTTGGATCCGAGGACGTTCAGACAGGAGTACGAGGCGGCCTTTGAAGGCGCGGCATCAAGGGTCTATTACGCTTATGACGCGAGAAGGCATGAGGACGCTGGAATAGCCGTTGATCCGAAACTGCCTATTGTTATCTGTTGCGATTTCAACGTGGGCACGTGCGTCTTTGAGGTCTTGCAGTTCGCAGGAGGCCGTGTGCGGGTCGTTGATGAGATAGTCTTGAGGGACACCAACACGATGGAGATGGGCAGGGCCGTTGTCGCAAGATACGGCGGTCATAAGGCGGGCATGGTCGTCTACGGGGACGCGGCGGGAAAGAGCAGATCAACGGCCGGGACGAGCGACTATGCGATCCTTGCATCGCTCGGCCTTGGGGAACAGCGGATTAAAAGGATGAATCCATTGGTAAGGGACAGGGTGAACGCTCTAAACGCCATGCTTGAGAATGTCAATGGAGAGGCAAGACTGACTCATCATCCGAGGTGCCGCGCATTGAGGAAGGACTTCGAGACCGTTACATGGGCTGACAACGGCACGGAGATAAATAAGCAGGACAGTGAAAAGACGCACGCAACCGACGCGCTTGGGTATTTCATAGAGTACGAGTTCGGACTGAGGGTCAAGCGGCCGGACGGCAGGAGATTCTATAAATAGGGAAGCTCTGATTGATTCCGTCTAATCCGTCATTCTCGCGCAGCGTAGAATTTCGTCTTTGAGTAACCCCTCCCAGCCTCCCCTTAAAATAAGGGGAGGAGTTTTCTTGGTAGAGACTCGCAATGACGGCAAGACGCGAATAACGAAGTTCGAAGGCTTTGGAGAGGCCAATGACACGCGAAGAACTTGAAAGAAAACACCCTGACTACGAAAGCTGTATTGACGACTGGCATACCTTCATCCGCTCGTACTTCGGCGGGAGGCTCTACAAGGAAGCCGGGTATCTCCTGCAACATCCGTTTGAGAGCAACGCCAATTACGGCAGGAGAAGGGCGACAAGCTACTACTACAACTACTGCGGCCCCATAGTGGACATATTCGTCTCCCATCTTTTCAGGAAGGAGGCTCAGAGGGACTATGGGACGCTTGCCGAGAATCCGTTGTTCCAATCGTTTCTGAGGGATGCCGACCTTGAGGGCAATACCTTCAAGCACTTCATCAGGGAGGCCCAGAGGTTTGCGGCCGTCTACGGAAGGGTATCCATACTCGTGGACAGACCGGCCATTGAGGCTCAGACGATGGCCCATGCCATCGAGAGGGACTTGCGTCCTTATGCGACGCTCATAACCCCGGAAAACCTCCTTGACTGGGGTTTTGAGCGGGCCGATAACGGGCGCGTGGTCATGGCTATGGCGAAGATAAAGGAAGGCGAGGGGGCAACGCGCATCTGGACAAGCCACTCTTGGGAACTTTGGCGAGCGGATAAGGACGAGGCCGTGCTCGTTGACGCAGGCGAACATGGCCTTGGCGAGGTCCCGATCGTCCATCTGTACAACAAGCGTTCCGGCGTGAGGATGTGGGGCATATCCGACATACAAGACATCGTGGACATCAATAAGAATATCTACTACCTCTGCTCGGACGCGAAGGAGATCATCGAGAACACGGCCTTCCCCATGCTCGCCATGCCTTATGGCCGGGGAGGGGCGCAGGAAAAAGAGGTGGGGCCTAAGAATATCCTGCAGTTCGATCCAGCGGAGCCTAACGCAAGGCCCTACTGGCTTGAAGCCCCTCATTCGTCCCTGTCCGAGATACGCGAATGGGTAAGGCAGGACATCTGCGAGATTTACAGGATAGCAAAGCTCGGAGGCGTTAAGTCCGTTGAAGAGTATTCAGGCGCAAGGAGCGGGGCTGCCATAGAGCTTGAATATCAGCAACTCTACTCCGTGCTGAGCGAGAAGGCCGACAACCTTGAACAGGCTGAGGCAAATGTATGCGACCTATGGGCAAGATGGGAAGGCGGGGCCTTCGACGGGGTAATAGATTACCCGGATGATTTTTCGGTAAGGGACCTGGACAGGGAGCTGGAAAACGCGATCAAGGCGCAGTCGGCAAACGTCGAGTCGAGCACCTTCAAGAAGGAGCTGAACAAGAAGATCGCGGACGCAGTTTTGACGAAGATAGACGCCGAGACGATGGCGCGTATCAAGGCGGAGATAGAAGGGCAAGCGTAATCTTACTCGGCCTTATGAAAAACCGCGCATAGGGCCGAGGAGGGTTATAAATAAAGCGGTGAGAAAACCAAAAGGGGGGCTGTTATGGCGGACGAATTGAGAACGAACGAGGCGGGCACGGGCAGGAAAAGCAACGCGGATGCCGACGCATCGAAGGTGGTCTTTACACCGGAGCAGCAGGGAAAGGTGCAGGAGCTGATCGACGACGCATTCACGCGCGCTTATGCAAAGGCTCTAAGGACGCGCGGGCATTCAGATGACGCGGACAGGCTTAAAAAAGAGGTGGACGCGCTCAAGCACGAAAAGAAGAGCGCCGCGCTTCTCAGGTCGCTCTCAAGGCACAACGTGGTTGACGCCGAGGAGGTATGCGAGCTTTTGAAGGACAAGGTCAGACTCGACGAGGACGGCTTCAAGGTGGTCAATGAGACCGGCGGCGCGATGATAAACAGCGCCGGACATCCGATGAACCTTGACGAGTTTGTCGGGCAGTGGCTTGACGACCGGCCTCATCACTTAAGGAGCGGGGCAAGCGCCGGCGCAGGCTCAACTGGCGCGCGGAGCTGCTCCAACGGTTTGAGACGTGATGTGTCGGACCCCGCCGCATGGAGGACCATGCCGAGAGAGGAGCTTGATAAGCGCTTGAAGGACGGCATCGTGCTGCAGGGCGCGGCCGGGCAGACGTACACATTCAGGGACGTTAAGAATCCGTTCCTTGAGGCGCGAAGACGCAGACTGTCGCAAAACAACGCAAAGTAAGGAGATGACTCATGGCAAATGAAGCAACCAGCGCAACGGGCAGTTCAGGCGAGCTTGTAGCCGCGGAGATAGTATCGAGGCTCATCATAGATGCGGCTTATGCCGGGGCTATTATGCCGCCGCTTGTAAGGGTGGCCGACATAAGCGGCGACTCGACGTTGACGGTCGAGTTTCCAAAGTGGCCGCTCCTCAGCGCGGCTGACCTTACCGAGGCCACGGACATGGGCAACTCCGCGGTCAACACTGCCTCAACGCTTATAACCGCGGACGAGGCCGGGATAATGATAACGGTAACGGACATGCTCTTGAACGGGGCGGGGCTTGGCGGCCTTGAGCCGTTCGCCGAGGAGTTGGGCAAGGCGCTTGCCAACAAGATAGACACCGACCTGTTGAGCGCGGTATCGAACTTCACAAATTCAGTCGGCGCGTCAGGGGCCGACCTTACCGAGGCCAACTTTCTTTCCGCCATCTATACCCTTGAGCTTGGCAACGCCAAGGGGCCGTTCGTTGCCGTGCTGCATCCGTATCAGGTCAACAACCTGCGTTCGGCCATAGCCGCCACAACGGGCGCGGTATGGGGCGGGGCGAGCGCCCCGGCCTCCGACATCGGCGCGTTCGCCTCGCTCTACGGCGTTGACATAGTGCAGTCGACCAACTGCGCCTCGGTCAACGTCAACGTTGACAGGCAGGGAGTGATGATGCCGTTGGGCAATCAGTCCGGGCTTGCCTACGTCCTCAAGGTGGGCGCAAAGACCGAGTTGCAGAGGGACGCCTCGTTAAGGGCTACCGAGATAGTCGTTACGGCCGTTTACGGCCACGGATGCGTGAACAGCGCGGCTAACGGCGGGGTGAAGATAATAACGAAGCACGAGTAAAGGACAAAAGGCGGGCGGCCAAGGCCGCCCGCGTCATAATAGGGACTATGACTATCACGACGCTTGACTTCATAAAACGCGGCTACACGCCGCTCTCTTGCAACGGATACGCGGGCATTGCGTGGGAGGGGGAGTTTTTGCCGGACTTCTGGATGTGGAACCGTCAATTTTCCGTGTATGACAACGGGGCAAGATTTATACAGACCGTTCAGGTCAGCGACTTGACGCAGGCGGCCCTGCGCTACTGGAAGGACGGTTGGGTTCCGATCAGACCGGTTGACGATATGTTTTTGAGACGCATGGAGGCCGCCTTGCGGAGACATAAAGGGTTGAAGCAAGCGGGACAAACATTCCCCGATAGGCCGTTTCTAAGGCCGCCGGAGAGGATACCTGACGAATATCTCGGCCCTGAGGCGCGCCGCTACCTGATGATGGGAGGCAAGGATGAAGGAAAGAAAAGCGGTTGAGGCGGTCGTGGCAAGGGTTTATAAGGACGCGGTTTCGAGGAAAGGGCGTCTGCTTGACTCAAAGGAGCAACGTTTATTGGAGTCGAAGGTTAAGAAGGCCGCCGAGGCGGCGGACAACCAGTCGAAAAGGAAGAGGCGCATGGCATGAAACAACAGTTCATCAAGGGCGTATCCGACGTTTTCAAGACCTATTTTTACGAAAACAACAGGAGGATAATCCCGGCCTCCGCGAGGATAACGATCTGCAAGCCGGCCTCCACGGACAAGCTCGTTGACGACGTCGCCATGAGCGTCGAGGCGGACGGGGCCGTGAGTTACGCCTTGACCACGACGGATAACGGCGTCCTCGGTTGCGATTACAAGGCGACGATAAGCTGCGTATACGACTCACGGACGCTTTTTGCGACGGTCTTCTATGACGTGGTCAACTCAAGGCTTGCCGCGATAATCACGGACGAGGAGATTATTGCCGAACTGCCGCAGTTGAAGGACAACGGCTGGCGTGTGCGCGGAAGGAGCGCGTCGGGCTCGACTACCACGCTGGTTGACCCTGAACTGAAAAGATATGAGGACGCGAGTTTCACCGGCGGACTCCTTACGTCGCTCGACTTGGACGAGACGAGGGAGATAACCGGATTTACGTCGGCAACGGGCACGGTCTCTACGACCGTCTTTTCAACGGCCATCACAACCGATAGATACGTCATCACGCGCTCATACGCAAAGGAGATACAAAGGGCGTTCGAGAAGATGGAGGACGCCCTTCATCGGAGCGGAAACCGGGCGCACCTTGTCCTCGACTCATACGATTTAAGAGAGACGCACATATACTACTCGGTTGCCGAGGTATGCAAGGGGCTCTCGGCGAGGCAGGGCGATCTGTGGTGGGCGCTCTGGGAGGTCTACGAGAAAAAGGCCATTGAGGCGTTCGGCGACTTGAACTTCAAGTACGACAAGACCGTTGACGGTTATATCTCGACCGGAGAGGCCGGCGAGAGAACCGACGCTGCAAGGATGACAAGAGGATGACGAACGTTGACACGATTATCGCGATAACCGAGAACATATGCGCCGTTGCTCGTGGAGAGGGGATTCGGTTGTCGCCCGGGACCAACGCGCAGGCAAGGAACGCGCCTGCCTCGGCAATGCCGGTTGGAGAGATTGTCTATACCGGCGAGACCTTTGAGGACAGCTGCGGTCAGCGGCCTTGTTACGTTACAGCCGTGTTTTCAATCAGCGTTGACTTCCCTGAGCGGCACAGGGAGGACATAATACGCGCCCAACAGGCCGCGGCGCATAAGCTGAGAGGGGCGTTGACTGTCAGCGGTCTGAATATAGGGGCGCTTGTCGCGTCCAAGCCGATATCCAGCGCGCGTATTACAGAGGTTCAGGCTCGGATGAAGGATGACGTCGGTTCAGTGAACTGCATCTTGGCCGTGAGGTACAGGGAGACGGTTTAAGCAAAGAGGAGGCGAGGCGGATGGCTGAGAACAGGCTTTATCTGGCCGTTGGAGAGGAGACGGCGCGCGGGAGCGCCGAGAGCGCGGCAGTAGGCTTCGTGCCGCTTAGCAGCCCGTCCATTCCAAAGATGGAGTTTGATGACAGGACTAGGAAGGAGTATCGCGGGGAGGCCGGCGCGCTTGGCGATACAACCGTTGCGCGTATGTCGCGCAAATGGAGCGCCTCGATTGCAATGCCGTTTTTTACGGAGGCCGGGTCTGTTAAGGGCGTGGTCGGCACGCTTGTCAAACATTTCTTCGGAAGCGCGACAAGCGCGCAAAACGGGACTACCGGCCAATACGCCCATATGATGTATCCGGTGAGCGATCCGTTCGCAACGGCAAACCTCGGCGCAAAGGCCGTTACGCTGAATCTGAATATCAATGAGGGCGCGGCCATGAGGAACTGGCCGTTCGTCGGCGGCAGGGTAAGGGGCGTTTCATTCGAGCAGGAGACCGGGCATCCCCTCAGGCTCAACGTCGAGATGTTCGGCCAGACGAAGGCCGAGACCGGCGCTGAGATAGGCTTGCCGGTATTCGCCGCTGAAAATCTGAGGTGCGATTACAACGGACTCAAGGTCTACACCGGAACGATAACGAGGACCGGCACGGCGCCCGATTACACCGGTTTTTCCTTCGCCGGAGCGACGCAGCTCAAGCCGGATAAAGTGAGCGTCAAGATGGAAAACGGGATGGAGGACGCGCTGAGGCTCGGCGGAGACGATTATCCCGACAAGACGCGCATGGGGCGGTTCAAGGTCTCCGTTGATATTACGATTGACTGGGAAGACCCGGCAAGCGGGTTTTCATCCATTGCCGAATGGCGCAATTGGATGGGGTCGGCCTCGTCAACGAATTTTTGTCTCGTCTGGGACACGCTCACTCAGGCCGGGACCGGGGACAATCATTCGCTCGACGACTACGCTTGACGTTGCGCCTTCAGCGAGTTACCAAACGCTCAAGTTCGTTGCCACAACGTCGGACGTGAAGTTCTACGTTGACAACGTGTTGAAGGCCACGCACACGACCTATATCCCGACCCTCGGGATGTCGCCGACATTTTTCCTGTTCGACCCGGCAGGC
>JACRCE010000069.1 GCA_016213015.1 Deltaproteobacteria bacterium
ACGTTGACGAGACCATCGAGTTCATCGTGGGCATGAAGCAATGGATAGGCCGGGTCGCGTTCATAAACGCGCTGATGCTCTTTCGCGGCTCGGACTATTGGGAAGACCCGGGGGCCTTCGGCATAAGATTCAACGTTGACAGGGACGAGCTGTACAGGAGATTTCCGGTTGCCATACCCGACTGGGCGTGGCACAGCGAAAATCCGGTCATCACGGCCGAGATGCGCTACGACCGTTACCGGCGGGTCGCAGCCGCGCTCAAGGCCAACGGCGTAAGTACCGGCGATTGGGCCGAGTTTACGACAAGCGAGGTCTCAAAGAAGGGCGCTGACCTTGCGGGCATGATGAATGCCATGAGCGCGCTGGATGAGGCCGGCGTAAAAACCTCGTCCGACGAGACGCGGGGCGCATTGCCCGTTGACCCGAACCGGCCGGTTTTCATCTATTCATACAAAGACTTTAATCTTGTCCTGTACAGGGGGTTCGTCTATGCCTTTCCTCAAAGCGCAGGGGCAATAGACTTTGGCGACGAACAAAGCAGGACGAGCGCGGGCGCGATTATCGCGGAGAACGAGGCGCACTCAAAACGGCTGATTGACGGGACGCTCGAAGATCCAAGCGTATCCAAGTATCATGTCGTCCGATACGACGGCGAGTTCCTCGGCATCAAGATTGGAGCGGGAGCGCTGGTCAGGGAGATAACGCATACGCCGGGGCCGCGCTGTCCCGCGCCGCGTCTCATCGCGACTTGCGTTGACAAGGGATACAACCTTGTCTCTTACGACGACTTCGTGTACGCCGCGCCGATCTCCCTGGGGCCCCTTGACCTGACGCGAAAGGAACACAGGGAAAGGCCGGGCATAATCCATGCGCTCAACGAAGCAACGGCGCGCGCCATGATAGAGGCCGTTGCGCGCGGCGCTTCGCCCGTGCTCCTTGAATCGTACAAGGGATATAATCTCGTCGGATTCGAGCATAAGGTCTACGCGGTGCCGATAACACTGGGCCCCCTTGATCTGAGGGACGAGGCCGTAAGGGCCATGCCGGGCATCCTTGCGGCAACCGGCAAGGCAGAGGCACACGCCCTGATAGAGGCAACGCTCCCTTCCCACGTCGGGTCTCACGCGGGGCCGGCGGGTTTTTGGGGCATGTTTGAGTGAAAGGACGGTTGAGTCTATGACCATCCACGGCGCAACGGATGAAAACGGCGGATACGCGCCGGAGACCGACAACGAATACAAAGGTTACAGGATAACGTATTTCGATACCAAGTATTTCGCGCTGCCGATTGATGCCGGCATCTTTGAGATAGCGCGTTTTCGCAACAACGAATATACCGACGTCGTCATCACCCATACGCTTGACGAGGCGCGCCGCGAGATAGACCTTGCCTTGCAATTGAGATTGAGCTTTGAGGCCGGCGCGTCAACCAACGCGGCAAAGCGGGAAAAGGCTTTGCTCCTCGGACTGCTGTCGGCGGAGGCGCTTGAAGCGGCTATAGACCGGCTCAAGGCCGAGTACGAACTGACTGTGTTAATGGCCGAGGGTTCGCCGATTATTGCCGACGGCTTTGCGGTAATACGGTATCCTTGCGACGGTCGTCTCAAAAGTCTTGATCTGGCGGCCATGCCGGAAGAGTTCATGGACAAACTCAAGGGGTTTGACGCGGTTATATGTCCTTATGACAACGCCGAGTTCTGGACGGATTCGCACGTCGAGAGGAGAGCCTCTCAACTTACAAACCGGTACGTCATCGCGCACAAGGACGGCTCTAAGCGGCTCTACAAGGGGGAGGAGGTTCACAGGATACTGTACAACAAGTCGTACCTGAACAGCATGTTCAGGTACGTGCCCAAGCTCAAGGGCAAGACGATACTCGAGGTGGGCTGCTCGGACGGGCTCGTGTGCGACCTTCTCCTTAACGAAGACCCTGTGGCCGTTACGGGCGTGGACCTGCTTGAGACTATCGGGTGTTCGTATCCCGACCAGCGTATCAGGTATCTCAGGATGGACGCCTGCGCTCTGGAGTTTGACGACGCCTCGTTCGACCTGACCCTTTCCATAGCAACGCTCGAGCACTGCAAAGACCCCTTCAAGGCGTTGAGCGAGATGAAAAGGGTAACAAAGAAGGGCGGATACTGCTATGTTCAGGCCGGGCCATTGTATTGTTCACCGTTCGGCCACCACATGTTCGGTTATTACGACGTCTTCCCGTGGATACACCTGAGGATGTCAAAGGAAGAGATAATCGCCTATTCGGAAAGCAAGGGCATAGGCACAGCCATAATGAAGAACCTGAGCGTCTCAGCCGAGCAATACGTCAACGCCATGATCAATCCGGGACACGTAAACGGGTTGAGACTCTCCGACTACCGTTTATCCGAGTTCATGCGCTCGGACGACTGTCTGTTCATACGGTATATCCCGTCTTTCGAGGGCAAAGACCTTCTCACCGAGGAGATCGCCGAAGAACTCGCCGACATACCTCCGCAAGACCTTACCGCCCACGGTTTTGAACTGCTTTTTCAAGTCAGATAAAAAGACCGTGAACCGTGACCGTGAAAGTAGGGCAACCCTTTAGGGTTGCGCCGCTGTTCGCAAGGCTAAAGCCTTGCCCTACGCATTACGGTCTTTACGATTTTCCTTGACTTGATATTTCCAATGGAATTTAATTGATAGCTTGTTCGCGCAAGACCTCGTTTTTTTCGACGCGAAGGCAGCGGCCTTGTGTTCGTCAATATGATCTCCAAAGACACCCAAAAGAAAAAACGCATCCTTGTTTTATACTATTCTCAAACAGGGCAACTTACCTCAGCCGTGCGTTCCATGTTGGCTCCGCTGGAGGCCGTTGGCCATGACTTCGACATAACATGGGAGATCCTCCAGCCGGAAAAACCCTATCCCTTCCCTTGGCCCTTTCTGGAATTTTTCAATGTTTTTCCCGAGTCCGTGCACCTCGTCGCGCCTGCGATGAAGCCGGTTTCCTTTGCCAAGGACTCAAGATTCGATCTGATAATACTCGCCTATCAGGTATGGTTCCTCTCGCCGTCTCTGCCTGTAACCGGGTTTTTGAAATCCGAGGGAGCCGCTGTTTTACGGGATACCCCTGTAATAACATTGATTGTTTGCCGCAATATGTGGTTAAATGCACAGGAAAAGGTAAAGGCGCTTCTCAAGGCCGTTGGGGCGCGCCATATAGACAATGCCGTTTTAGTGGATCAGGGGCCGCCTCTTGCCACGTTCGTTACAACGCCGCGCTGGCTTTTGACAGGGGCAAAGAACGGGTTCTGGGGCGTATTTCCGCCCGCAGGGGTAAGCAGTTCGGATATAGCCGATGCGTCGCGCTTTGGCCGCGCCATTGTGGACGCGCTGAAAAGGAACGGACAAAAGTCTTTGGGTACGATGCTTTCCGGGCTTGGGGCCGTCAAGGTAAACCCCAACTACGTTGCCAGCGAAAGGATCGCCCATCGGAGTTTTTACATCTGGGGAAAACTCCTCTTGGCGCTTGGCGCGAGGGAGAGCCGCCTACGCAAGGCCGCGCTTTGCGTATACGTCGTTTTTTTGCTTTTTATGATATTGACCGTGGTGCCGCTCGGCATAATAACACGCGCGCTCCTGAAGCCTTTTTTGAGGCGCTCTCTTGAAAGAGAGGTTCTCCGTCTGGAAGAGCCGTCAGGCTCGTCAACGGAGCGCATGGCAGTTTACCGATAATTTGTTTTGTTTTTACTTATGACATCCAAGAACGTATATATAACCGATCTGGCCGGGTTCCTTCCTAACGATCCGGTGGACAACGACAACATCGAGGCCGTGCTCGGCATGGTTGGCGGCAAGCCGTCTCACTCGCGCCGTCTTGTGCTTCGCAACAACGGCATCAAGACGCGTCACTACGCCATAGACCCGTCAACCGGCGGATGCACACATAGCAACGCCCAACTCGCCGCGGAGGCGGTGCGCCGTCTTTCGGCCAAGAGCGGCGTGGCCTTGGACGAGATGGAGTGTCTCTGTTGCGGCACGTCAAGCCCGGACCTTTTACAGCCTTCGCACGGACAGATGGTGCACGGCGCGCTCGGTTCCCGCCCGTGCGAGGTCGTTACTACGGCCGGGGTTTGTTCATCCGGCATAACCTCCATGAAGTACGCGTACATGAGCGTGGCGCTCGGGTTGACCAACAACGCCGTTGCAACCGGCTCGGAACTGGTGAGCGGGTTCATGCGCGCGTCCAACTTCGAGCCTGAGATGAAGGCGAGGGTTGAGAAACTTGAAAAACATCCGGCCATAGGGTTTGAAAAGGATTTTCTGCGCTGGATGCTCTCCGACGGCGCGGGCGCCGCGCTTCTTTCCGCTCGGCCGCGAGAGGATAAGCCGTCGCTGTGCATAGAGTGGATAGACTATCTGTCTTTTGCCGGAGACATGCCGGTCTGTATGTACAGCGGCGCGGTGCGGCAAGAGGACGGCGCTCTGAAGGCGTGGCGCGAGATCGATGACCCAATGGACGTGGTCAGGTGGAACTACATGTCCGTTAAACAGGATGCGCGCATCCTGGACGAGCATATCATGAAGGTGTCGGTCGAGAGGGCGCTCATACCGATAGCAAAAAAGCGCTCTTTACAGCCGGAAGACGTCACATGGTTTTTGCCGCATTATTCGTCGGAATACTTCAGACCGAGGTTGCATGACACGATGAACGCCAACGGCTTCGGGATACCTTACGAGCGCTGGTTCACGAACCTTACGAGCAAGGGCAACATCGGGAGCGCGGCCATATATCTCATCATAGAGGAACTGCTCGACTCCGGCGCTCTGAGGAGGGGCGACACTCTCCTGTGCTATATACCGGAGAGCGCGCGTTTTTCGATCTGTTATATGCTGCTCAAGGTGGTCTGAGTCGCTCTCGGCGCGGGAACGCGGATTGAATGAATATAAGTCTACCTCTAAAAATTAGAAATTTTTTTCGAGTTCAAGGAAGGGTGAAAATAAAAAGCGGAGCATATATGATAATATGTAAGCATTTTTATTTTCGCCCTGACACAGAAATCGGAAAAAATAGCAATTTTTAGAGGTAGACTATGAAGGCCAAGGACGTGCCGCAGGAGATGTCGCAAATCGGCGACGGCAACCGGCGCGCCTGCTACGCGCAAGACGAGCACGGCAACTACGTCGTGGTAAGAAGCATCGGCTGGCACGTGGAGGACGTGGTCAACGCGCAGGCGCACGTCGAGATCGACCGCGCCATAGAGTCGGCCAGACTGGAAGTATTGAGCGGCGTCTCCAGCCCGCTTAAGTATCATATGCTCAGGCGTCAGATGACGGTCGGACTGCTTGCGGCAACGACCGGGTTTTGGCGTTTTACGGTAAGCCGCCACTTGAAGCTGAAGGTCTTCGACAAGTTGGGCCGTCCGACGCTTGAACGCTACGCCGATTGTCTTAGGATGACGATTGATGAGCTTAAAAGAGTCCCCGCTACTCAAGTGGCTGACGATAAACGCGCCTAAAAATACCCCATGACACGCCAATTCCCCCATCGTCACGCGGGACACTGCGAGAGCGGAACCGTGAGCGCGCTTTTGCGCGACCGCGGCCTCGACCTTTCCGAGCCTATGGTCTTCGGCATCGGCGGCGGTGTTTTCTTTGTATACATTCCGTATGTGAAGATGGGCGGCATCCCGCTCATCGCCTACAGGGGCGCTCCGGGAAGCATCATTAAACTCTGCTTCAAGCGCCTCGGCATAACCACCAGACGTCTGCGCTTCAGGGACGAGGACAAAGGCATGACGGCCTTGGACGGCCTGCTTGAGTCGGGCGAATCAATCGGGCTTCGCACCAGCGTTTTCTGGCTTCCGTACTTTCCACCGGAGATGCGCTTTCAGTTCAACGCCCACCACCTTGTTGCCTACGGCAAAGAGGGCAACGACTATCTCTTGAGCGACCCTGTCTTTGAATTTCCGGTAAAGTGCCCGTCCGATGATCTCAAACGCTGCCGTTTTTCAAAGGGTCTTTTTGCGCCGAAGGGGTTTCTTTTCTACCCGGCGCAGATGCCGCGAAACGTCGACCTGAAGGCCGCGGTGAGGCAAGGCATACGTTTCACATGCTCGAGGATGCTCGGCTTCATCCCGTTTCTCGGGGTGCGCGGCATAAGGTTTTTAGCGCGGCATATCAAAAAGTGGCCGGACAAGTACGGGCGGGAAAAGGCGCTCGTCAACGTGGGAAGCGTGGTGCGGATGCAAGAGGAGATCGGTACCGGCGGAGGCGGCTTCAGGTTCATGTACACCGCGTTTTTGCAGGAGGCGCATAAACTCCTCGGCGTCAACGCCATCGGTGAGGCCGCTGATATGATGAGCGACACAGGGGATAAGTGGCGCGAGTTCGCGGTGCTCGGGGCCAAGGCATGCAAGGGACGCGAAACCTGCGACGACGTGTTCGACGAGTTGTCGAAACAGATGCGCGCGCTCGCCGACAGGGAAGAAAAGATATTCACTCTTTTGAAGGCAACGGTATGACCCTTACCCGGCAAACGCCCTGATTAGAACGGCCATTGTCCTGCCGCAGGCGTTGTTGTTTACGTGCAGATAAAGCGTATCCCTCTCATGCGGGGCATCGAAGACCGAGGCGATGCCGAATGCCGTGGCCGTGTGAAAACAGCCGCAAAAGGGCAGGTAGTTGCAGACCTCTATTCCCGCGATGCGGCCCACGAGAGAGGCTATATGCGTCCGTTCAAGACGAAACCCGGGCAGGAGGACAACCCTGTCCGTCTTTTTTTTCAGCCTCTCGACAAGACGCGCTATCTTCAATACCCATGCGTTTTTTTCTTCGCCGGTTGAGTCGAACCACTGAACGTCAACCAGCTCGCCCGCGGCGTGGTCGGCGTTTTTCCCAAGCACGAGAAAGCCCGCGCCATGACCCATGACCTGATCGTCCCCCAGCCTTATCCGTCTCATATGTTCTTGTCTCGGCAGGCTGGATTCATCGGCCCCGCCCACGAGCGCGTATTCGGCTGACTTGCTTTTCACGTCCGAGGCGGCAAGTTTGAGCGCCCACTCAAAGGACAGTTCCTCCTGCGATATCGTAATGCTCCTGCCGTTGAGTCCGCCTGCTTTTGCGATATGGAACGCGGTCGTTGAGCTTACCGCGTTTACAAAGCCGTAGGGAGAGCAAACAGAGTCGTCCGAGTTGATCACCTGTGCGAATACGGAGAGCGTGTTCAGCGCCTCGCCGAGTCCGGTGGCAAGATATAGCGGCGTCTTGGCGGCAATCGGTTTTTTGAAGCGAAGAGCGGCAATGCGCGAACATGCCACGGCAAGCTGGGCAAAATGCCCGATGCGTCTGAACTCCTCTCCTGTAAGTTCTTTGAGAAGACCGGACAGATCCGTTGTCTGCGGGTCGCCGGCAAGGAGCCGCCTTTGCTCGCGGGTCGCGCCGCCGGAGGGTCCTATCCCCGCGGCTGATAGTATATAGATCGCGCCCGAATCGCCCGTCATACCTTGCCGTGCCTGAAGACAATGGATGTGTTGTTGCCGCCGAATCCGAAAAAGTTAGCCATGTAATGTCCGTGCTCGGCCTCAATCGGCGCGGTAAGGGGCGCGGAGCCGAGGGCCGGGTCCATGTCCTTGAAGCCCAATGTCGCGGGTATGAATCCGGCGGCGACGGCCTTGAAAAGCGCGGCTGTCTCTACTGCCCCGCCCGCGCCGAGCGTGTGGCCGATATAACCCTTGAGTCCGGTATAAGGAGGCGGGTCGTTTCCGAACAGGAGGCGCATAGCCCTGACCTCTGTCGCGTCGTTGTCGGCGCTGCCCGTGCCGTGCGCCTTTACGCAGACAATCTCCCTTGCCGTTATGCCCGCGCTCGACAGGGCGTCCTCCATGACCTTTGCGATGAAAACGCCGTCAATGTTGGTGCTGATTACGTTTGCCGTATCGCAGGAGTTGGCCCACCCGCAAAGCGTTGCGCCGCCGTCAATTGCAAAGTCCGCTTCAAGGAGCAAAGCCGCCGCCGCCTCGCCGAGTTGAACGCCGCGCCGAGCGCTGTCAAAAGGGCGGCATCCGTCAGGGTTTAAAAGCATGAGCGAATAAAAACCGCTGAGCGTGAAGGCGCTCAACACCTCGACGCCGACGACAAGCGCCTTGTTTATTTCTCCTCGTCGTATCATCTCCCCGGCGAGCATGAGGGCGTTTGCGCTTGAGGTGCAGGCGGTTGTAACGGTCAGGACCGGGCCTTTTATCCCGAGCCGGTTTGCGATGTCCGTTGCCATCCTGCCTGCGCCCCGCACGGCAACCGGGGTCGGCGCCGAGGCGCCGTTTTTTTCCCTGCGATAGATTATTTCCGCGTCATACAACATCCCTGACGCGCCGACGATGAGCGCGGCGTCGGTCAGCCATGAGGAGCCGCGTTTCAATTCGGCTTCAAGGAGCGCCTCGTCTATCGAGGCCGATATTACCGCGTCGGCAAGGGCCTCATCGCGTATATACCTGTCCGGGTCGAATTGATTCACGCGAATCCCTGAACCGAAGGAAACCGGAAAGGACGCGCCTGAGCGGCTTATGCTTTGCCCGGCCCTCATGGATTCGATGAGGACGGGAAGGCCGGTTCCGCACGACGTAACGGCTCCCATGCCCTTTATCTTAATCGTTTTTTGCAAGAAGGGCCACCGTGTCCGCAAGCGAGTTTATGGACTTCATGACGCGCATGGCGTCCTTGCTGTCCATTATCTTTACGTTGTAGCGCTTCTTGAGCACAACGCTCAGTTCAAGCACGTCCAAAGAGTCGAGCCCGAGGCACGACTCCATGCCGATGATCGGCGCGTCGTCGGGAATCGCCTCGACGGACGTCTTTTTGCGGCAGGTCTCGATTATGAGTTTTTTCAGTTCGGTTTTCAGCGGGTTGTCTTGCGAACCCGGTTGAGAGTAGGACATGGTTATGTTAGACAGCTCCTTTTCAGCGCGGCCTTAGCGCGGTTTGAGGCTAAAACGCCATGCGGCGACGCATAAGCAGACAAGGCCGAAGGACAAGAGTCCAACGGCCTCGGGCAGTATATCGCTTACCCCGCCGCCTCTTACGAAGACATCGAGAAAACCGTCCAGTCCCCATGACAGAGGGGAGATGACGGATATGCTCTGCATGAATTGAGGCATTAAGAACTTAGGAACCATGATCCCGCCGAGCGCGGCAAAGACGATGATCGACGTGCCCCCGAAGGTGGTTGACTGCTCGGTCGTCTTGCAGAACATGGCCGTCATCAGGCCGAAGCCTATCGCCGCGAAGGATGCGCTTATCGTAAGAATGCCGACGGCAATCGGGGAGTTGCCGATTGAAAGCGCATCCCCGCCGAGGAGCGGCACTATGAAAAAACCAACGGCGAGCATGAGCGCTATCTGGAGCTGGTTTATTATGAAGTATGGTATGGCCTTGCCGGCCATCACCACCGAGGACGGCACAGGCATAGTCTTGAGCCTAGTCAGGCCGCCCAGTTGGCGTTCTTTGATGAACGTTACCGACAGCGGTATGACGATGAAGAACATGGCAAAGAGCGACCATGCCGGAACGCTCTGCTGAACCGACGTTGGCATTGGCGAGGCTGTCCTTGTTCCCGTCGCGTCCTCGGCCTTGACCTCTTCAAACGGCCTGTTCCCGTCGAGTATCTCCCTTATCTCCTTTTCCCGCTCAGGCGTAATCTCCATGCCCGAAAGAGAGGCGACAGCCTCCCACAGCAGTCTGTTTTCGACTCCGGCCAATGCCCTTGCGAGCGACGAGGCAACGAGGTTTGAGTGATCCACCCTCATGGCCGGGTCTGATATGAGGCGCACGTACACGCCGTTACCTGAGCCGTCTTTTGCAAAGTTCAACTGCCTTTGCACGCGGCCCTTTGCAAGCGTTGTCGCGCCTTTCGGGATTATTACGCCGAACTTGAATCTGCCGGAGTTTATCTCTTTTTTTACATCGGCCTCGTCATGCGCGTCTTTGAGAACGGTTGTCTTCATGTATCCGGCGCTTGAAAAGGCCGCTATAACGCCTTGACCCACCGCGCCATTGTCGTTATCGAGGATCGCCACGGTGAAGACGCCGCTCTTTTCCATGAAGGCGTCCTGCATGGCAAGGCTCATTATGAGCACAAAGGCAAGCGGCATGACAAAGAGTATGACGAGCGCCTCCCTGTCCCTGACTATGAGCCTTGTCTCTTTTAAGATGGAGGCGTAAAGTCGCGTTAAGTTGCCGGCATCGTGCATTTCTAATCCCTCAGATGCGTGCCCGTGAGCGATAAAAAAAGCCCCTCAAGATCAGCGGCCCCGTGGCTTATCGATAAAAGTTTTACGTTCTTTTCACGAAGGAGACGCAAGACGCCTTCAATGGCGGCCTCCGGCTCTTGCGTCTGTATCTCAAGCAAGTCGTTCTTGATGATTGCGCTTTGCGCGCCGGGCAGGGATTCGACATCAAGCCGCACGGCCTCCGTTGGGTCAGGGGCCGTGCGTATCCGTATCATCCCTTTGCCTTGCCTTGAAAGGAGCGCGCTCATCCGTCCGTTTGCAATGACACGGCCCGAGTCCATGATGGCCGCCGTGTCGCAGAGCGTTTGCACCTCTTCCATATAATGGCTTGTGTAGACGATGGTCGTGCCGTTTGCGTTCATGGCCTTTAGATTCTCAAAGATGAATAGCCTTGAGGCGGGGTCTATGCCGACCGTAGGCTCATCGAGGAAAAGGATGAGCGGCTCGTGTATGATGCCGATGGCAAGGGATAAGCGCCGCTTCATGCCGCCTGAAAAGGTCTCGACGCGCTTGTCCGCAAGTTCCGTGAGCCTTGCGAACTCAAGGCAATCTCCTATGCGGCCGTTAAGCGCGTTGCCGGAAAGCCCTTGCATCATGCCGAAGTAGGCGAGGTTTTCTTGCGCCGTAAGCGACGGATACAGGCTTATCTCCTGAGGGACCAAACCTATGCGCCTCTTGACCTCGTCAAGAGAGGTTCTTATGTCGAACCCGGCGACCTTAAGCAGGCCGTCGTCAGGCTCCAAAAGGCCGGTCAGCATGGCGAGCGTCGTGGTCTTGCCCGCGCCGTTAGGACCGAGAAGGCCGAAGAAGGAGCCTTTCTCGACGGTCAGATCGATGCGGTCCACGGCCGCTTTTTCCGCTCCGCGATAGGTCTTGTACAGCCCTTTGGCCTCGATGATGAGATCATTCATCGGCGATTACGCGCGGCCTGTTTTTCATGTATCTATTATAAAGATGCGGCCCCGACCCGGACAGGAGCACAAGGAGGATGGACAGATAAAACCCCTGCGTCCCTACGTGCATGATGGAGCTGCCGAAGTATGTGTATATGAAGCTCACCGGGACTATTGCAGCGAGGGACGCAAGGTAAAAGTCCTTGAAGCGCATCCCGGAAAGCCCTGCCCCGTAGCTTACGACGTCCCACGGAAGGTTGAATGCCCTGAGCATCAAGCAGGTCTTAAAGCCGCTCGTCGTCATTTTTTCATCGAGCTTCAAGAGCTTATGGCGGGTTTTAAGGAACTCCCTTACGCGCCCTCTGGCGAGGAGCCGGGTCATATAAAAGCCGACTATGGTCGAGACCGCGCCCCCGGCAATGACGTAGACCGTGCCCCAGAGCGGGCCGAAGAGCGTTCCGGCGACTATGGTAAGGCCAAGGCTCGGCAGAAAAAAGACTGCCGGTTTGATCGCGGTTACGAGGATGAAGACGGCCGGGGCAACTCTGCCGGCGCGTTCCATGAGCCGGGTTATCTCATCGGGACTGGTGTACGGCACGTAGACGTAGGCGGCTATGGTCAGGCCGATGACTACAACGGCCTTGAGCATTGACGTCCATTTATGGCGTATCGGCATTATTGCGGCTCATTTTCGAGGTTGGTGATCCTTGCGTCAGGAGGCAGTTTGAAGCGGAAGGCGTCGTTGGACAGCCGTGGATTCAACACGACCTCGTTGAACTCGGTTATCGCGCGGCCGCCGTTTTTTGAGATTACCTCGAACTTGAAAGGCACGGCCTCTCCGTCCCTGTATGACACGTTTATCTTTGAGAGGTATCTGGCGACGATGGCCGATTTGGGCGTCATGGCAAGCGTCAGCGTGGATGCGCCGCTGTAAGCCGATATGTCGAATCTGTCGGAAAGCTCGTCCGTTGACATGGCGATGGCGCTTGAAAGGAACTTTATCGTCTCATTCGCGGCCATGTCGCTTGCCAGTACGTGTTTTTCGGCCTCTTTTGAATCGGGTTTGTATACCCACAAGACCTCGCCGTCGCCCACCATCCGCAGGGGCTTAGGTCTTGTGAGGCTCATGTTCAGCAGATTCGGTTTTTTCAGAGTCAGCGTGCCTTCCGATTCCACGGCCTCCTTCAAAAGCGGGGTTGTCTTTTTCTGATATATCCGCGCCTGCATGGAGCTCAGCCCCGATTGAAGGTCTTTTATCGTTTTGAGCGCAATCGTGGTCTCTTTTTCATTCAGCAACGTCCCTTCAACCGGCCTTGCCTCCGACGAGGACGGATAAACGGAAAAAATCGTCAGGCAGGCGAGGAGTATCAGGCCGCTCAAAAACGCCCATCTGCGGCGTTGTCCGCGTCGCTCCTCACTGCGACGCACAACCCCCGATAGAAACATTCGGGGGCAGGCTTCGTGCGTCGCAGTCGTCGCTCCTTGACGCCTTGCATCTGGACGTTTTTGAGCGGCCTGAACCAATTTAGAGTTTTCCATCAGCCTGCTATTGCCGAACCCTTCATCACGCCCTTACCTTCCCAGCCTTTCCTTCTTTGCGACATACATGGCCTCGACCTTGTTTCTGAATGTATACCCGGCGTTGTAGGAGCAGAACGGATAGAGCAGGCCGTTAGGGGCCGAATAATGTATGGCGCAACGCCTGACACGCTCGAGGTTGTAGTTGTAGTTGTCCATGAAGTGCATGCCGAGGATGAAGAAGGTCTTGTAGGTATGTCCCTTGTGCGTCTGAGCCCACGAGTATTTTTTATCCGAGTAGCCGTCAAGGGTCTTTAGAAACTTATGGAATGAAAGCCCTTTCGGCGCGGCCTCTCCGTTGAAATGTTTTTTTGCGATGTTAAGCGCTTTTAAGCCCGAGAAGTACTTGAACCAGCTTTTTTTTGTGGTCTTTGCGAGTTGGTCAACGTCGCCCAAGAGTTCTTTGAGGTTCAAAAACCTCGTTGCAGGCACCGCGTTTTTGTCGCTGTCCACGAAAAGGAGCGTGCCCATTACGCAATGGTGGTGGCAGGTGTGGTTGGTAATGACGTGTCCGGTGAGCGCTGACCCGAACTTTACGAACGGGGTTATTGCGCTGAGCGGGAACCAGTCCTCATAGGCGCGGGTCAGGCCGGTCTGATTGCCGACCTCGTGTATCATGTCCGAGAGGGTGAACCGTTTCGGTATGCGCTCGGCGTCCGCGAACCTGCCCGTAAAGACCACGGGCTGGATGGCGATGCCCGTTACCACGTCGAGATTTTCAAAGGCCAGATTGATAAGCGCGCCGAGTTGAGAGTCGTTGACGCCTTTTATTACCGTGGGCACGAATATGATGCGGATGCCGGCGCGTCTTGCGGACTCTATGACCTTGAGCTTCGTGTCGAGGAGCGCCCTGCCGCGGATCTTCTTGAAGACCTCGTCGTCAACTCCGTCCATCTGCAGGTAGAGGTATTGAAGTCCGGCCTCCCGCGCCTTCATGGCGAACTCCGGGTCGGCCAGCTTTATGCCGTTCGTGGCGGTCTGGATGTGCGAAAAGCCGAGGTCTTTCGCGGCCTTCACTATGTCAAGGAAACGCGGGTGTATGGTCGGCTCGCCGCCCATGAACTGCACGGCCTCGGCCGGGGCGGGCCGTCTGTCCCGGAGGTTTTTAAGCATCTCGATGACGTCCTCGTACTCCGGCTGATACGGACTGGTATTGGAGTCCGCAAAGCAGACGGCGCAGGTAAGGTTGCATTTGCCGGTTATGTCGACGTTGGCAAGCGAGGTGTGAGTCGTGTGCATGTTGCAGATGCCGCACTGGCTCGGGCAGTTCGTCGCGTGTTCGACGTGCGGGTTTTCAAAACCCCTGCCGTCGCCGTAGTGCCATTGCTCCATCTGAAGAAATATCTTGGCGTCGGAGAAGATAAGGTCGTTGCATACGCCGTGCTCAGGGCACTCCTTCCTGACCATGACCTTGTTGTCTTCGATGTACTCCGTCGCCTTTATGACCTTTAGGCACTCCGGGCATATAGAGTCGATGGTCTTTGGAAGGCCGGTCGTCAAAGGCGGGGTGTATGTCCCTGAAAGGGTGGTGCGCTCCTCAGGGAGTTCAGCGTTATCGGTTGACACGGCCGGGTACACGGTCATTAATATTCCTCCAGCGATATGGTATGTCGAAGCAGGGATAAATATTATATAAAAAGATTCAAAAAAAAGCTATTGTAAAAAGGCCGTGAGCCGTGACCGTGAACCGTGGCCGTAAAAGAGAAATCTTTTACACGGTCAACGGTCACGGCTCACGGTAGTTTTCATACCTCCACGAAGTTGTACCACTGATCAGGGTATTCCCGTATGAACGACTCGAACCCGGTCATTATTCTCTGCGCGCATGATTGGAACTCCTCTTCGTCTCCAACGACGATCGGCTCGGATATCACGGAACGATAGCCGGTCTTCCCCTTTACGACGACCGCCGAAACGATGGACGCGCCCGTTGCCTTGGCGAGTATCAGCGGCCCGGCCGGAAAGTTGAAAGGGGCGTTGAAAAAATCGCATTTTACGCTATGGCCGCTTGTTGGGCCATGCCGGTCCACGAGCATGGCTATCGCCTCGTTTCTTTTAAGCGCCTGAAGGAGTTCGATGGTGGAAAAGGGCGAATCTCCAAGTATCACGGTATTTATGTTATGAAGCCGTCTGTAGTTCTGTTTCAATTCGTCTATCCCTGCGCTCCCTTCGCGCGAGGCCACGACGTTCATCCTCAAGCCCTGCCTGCCGAAAAATATGGCCCCAAGCTCCCAGTTGCCGAGATGCACCGTAAGCACGATGACGCCGTTAGCGCGCCTCCTTGCCTCTTCTATGTGCTCGCGCCCGATGAGACTTTTGAGCGTCTTGCAGAGCGAGGCCGAATCGAGCGTCCGAAATCTCCCGTAATCAACGAGGTATTCGGAGTAGTTTCTGAAGGTGTTAATGGCAAGGGAGGAGAGCTTGGCGTTTGACATCGTTGGGAAGGCCTTTTTCAGGTTCTTCTTTACGTTCTCTCTCGCCGTTTTGCAAAAAAGATAGCTTACCTCCGCGACGCGGCGGACGCACCAATAGGTCATCCACGTCGGGGCATACCCGATAAACCTCGTGCCGAGGCGATAGACTATGGGCCTGCCGAGCAGATGCCTTGGCGGTTTGATTGGATCGGTCTGTTTGGTCATGGATATGTTTGGTTTTTCGCTCGTTGTTCCTTAAAAGCAAGTATGGCCGGCAACAACAAGAGGCTGCCGGCAAGGCAGGCGACAACGCCGATGCCGATGATTATTCCCATCGAGGCTATGCCCTTGAAGCCGACCGTGGCAAGCGAGCCGAAACCGGCTATCGTCGTAAGGCCGCACATTATCACCGGAGAGCCGACGTTGGCCAGTATCGTCGAGGATGAGCCGTTTTCAGCGTAGTCCTGCATAATGTACACACCGTAATCAATGCCTATGCCGAGAAGCAGGGGCATGGCCGCGATGTTTATGAAGTTGAAGTTCAATCCGACAAGCCCCATGAGGCCGAGCGTTGCGAGAAAACCGGCGCACAAGGGGACGAACACCATGACGGCGCGCCTTATTGCCCTGAACTGCGCGTAGACGATGAGTACGATGAGGACAAGCGAGACAAGAGAGGCAACGACGCTTTCCTTGATTATGGAGGTCTTGAGGCTTGAATACATTATGGGCGCGCCGGTCAATCCAAAGCCGTTGCCGAGGCCGTTGATTTCGCGTTCGATTGTCGTCATCTCACCCTCGCTCCAGACGCCTTTTTGAGAGTTCGGGTAGACGTAGGCAACGGCCTTTATTGCGTCTGCATTGTAAAAATGCCGTATCTTGCCGTTGGCTGTCTTTGCGACTTCATTAGGGGTAAGCGGCGTATTTGCCTTCATGGCCGCGCTTATGTTTGCGGCGTAAGCCGAGTAATCGTCCGCGGCAACAAGGTTGAAGCCGTGTCTTTGCAGGGCGGCTTTAAGCGTCTTTTCGAGCCGGACAACGTCAATCGCCTCGGATTGCCTTGCCTCGGCAAGCGCGTTGAGCGTTGCCCTCTGTTTCGACAAGGGAGGCACAAACCGTTCCAATGAGGCGTATCCTCGTATCGTGCCTTGTTCCTTGAGCCTCGCGAGCGCGTTACCCATCCTTTCATATCTTTCCATCATGTCCGCATCGTTTGCGCCGGTTACGGTAACTACCAACGGATTCATGCCCGCGTCAAACGCCCTTGAGACCCGTTCGCTCATCATCAGGGCTTCGCTTTTAACCGCGCCGGTTGCCTCAGGGCCGCTGTCAAAGCGCAAAAAACCGAGACCGGTCGCGCTGAGGAGAATAAGCAGGACGGACGCGCCGATGACATATCCGGGATGCTTGTTGGTAATCCTCGATAAGACCCTTGTGCCGAGCAACGCCTGTTTGTCCGAGAACAGCAAACCCTTCCTTAGTCTTTCCGTCATGGTCATCAAGGCGGGCAGGAGTATGAGCGTCGAGGCGAGGCAGGCTATCACGCCTATCCCGGCGATGACGCCGAGGTTATGCAGTCCCTGAAAGCTCGTTATGACTATGGAAAAGAAGGCCGTAGAGGTGGTTATCGCCCCGGTAACGACGCCCGGTGCGGTTTTTTCCATGGCCGTCTTGATTGCGCCCATTAAGTCGCGCCCCGCCGTGTATTCCGTTTCGCACCTGCCGAAGACGTGCACCACGTAATCTATACCAAGGCCCATGAGCATGGCTGTAACCACGCTTGATACCATGTTCAACTCGCCGAATATCAGGTAAGCGGCTCCAAGCGTCCAGACAAGCGCGCAGGCAAGCGTAACCGAGGCGAGCATGACCGCAACGAGCCGTTTTCTGAACACGAACTTGAACAGCAAAAGCACGAGGACGGACGAGGTGATCGCGTTGACGAACACCTCCCTTGGCAACCGTTCATTGGCCTCTATCGCTATAGCGTAAGGCCCGGCAAGGCCGATGGAGAGGTCTGGATTGTCTTTCAATCGGAGGCCTTTGACCGCCTCTTGCAGGATTGGGGCAAGCGCAAGCCGGAATCTTTTTATCGAGGCGATGTCTCTATATGAGCCGGACGGCTTTACCATTATGAGAAGGAGCGAGGCATCATTGCTTACGTAATAGCCCTGCGAGGCGGCCGCGTTTTGCGCGTCTTTGGAAAGGGAGGCTAAAACGATCGAGCGTATGTCAAGGGGGTCGCTTGCGATGAATTCGGCCTCCAGAGGAGAGGCCAACGGAGACAGGAGTCGTTCCTTGTTCCTTCTCATCTGCTCGTCAATGCCCTGCGGCGTCAGTTTGTTTTTGAGGGATTCCATGCCCGGCGGGTCGAGAAAGAGCGTGAAGGGCAAAAGACCGGGACGAAGGGTAAGCGCATTATAGTCCGCGTACTCGGCAAGGCCGGAAGAGGTAAGTTTCTTTGCGATATCCTCGGCCAGCGCCGAATAGTCGAGCGCCTTTTTGTCTTTTGAGGCTATGACTATGGTAAGATTGTCAAGGCTTCCGAACTCCTTGGAGAGTTCTCTGAATCTGTCCATGGACGGATCGTTTCTCGGCAGGAGGTCCATCAGGTCGGTCTTGAGTTCGATCTTGAAGACGAGAGAGGCTGAAAAGACGGTCAGAGCGCCGAGCGCGATGAGCGTCAGGACGTGGAATCTACAGGCGAGAGAGCCTAATCTTTTAAGTATCTTTTCCATCCGTCTCCCGTTTCATGGCATTAAGGCGCGACATAAAAAAATATCAGATACCTTTTGATAATGCAACGCAAAACGCCGCATAACAAACCGACCGGAAAAGTCCTTGTCCTTGACGGCTTATGGAACAAGACCCTTGCCGTGGTGCGCTCTCTCGGCAGGGCCGGACTCAGCCTTACCGTCGGCGAGCATACCCGCTTTGCAACGGCGCTGTTTTCAAGATACTGCGCGAGGACTGTCGTTTATCCTTCTCCGCTGACAAGGCCGGAGGAGTTCCTTGACTGGCTTTTACGGGAGGTAAGGGCGAATCAATATGACATGGTTCTGCCGACCGAGTTTTCAACGCAGGACATCATCCTGAAAAACAGAGAGGCTATCGAGCAATATACGGTTTTCCCATTCGGCGACGCGCAACTTATCGCGAATACTCACGACAAGGCGTGGCTCTTGAAACACGCCTCTGCCAACGGCTTCCAATGCCCAAAGACCTTTTTTACGGATAAGCCCCTTGTAAAGCCGCCTGAGGGGTTTGACTTTCCACTTGTCATAAAACCGAGGGAGAGTTCAGGCTCAAGGGGACTCCGGTACGTCAATACGCCGGAGGAGTTCGCCCTTGCCTTTAAGGAGACTCATTCAAGATACCCATGTCCGCTTATACAGGAGTACATCCCAAGCGCCGGGGCTTTCGGCGTCGGCGCGCTCTTCAACCTTCAATCTCAGCCGAGGGCCGCATTCGTTTATAAGAGGCTCAGGGAGTATCCGGTGAGCGGCGGGCCTTCCACCTTGCGGGAGAGCGTCAAAGACGATGGCCTCCGCGATATCGCCCTGCGGCTTCTCGGCTCTTTGGGGTGGAAGGGTCTGGCAATGGTCGAGTTTCGCGTGGATAGGCGCGATGGCAGGCCAAAGCTCATGGAGATAAACCCAAGGCTCTGGGGTTCCCTTCATCTTGCGATAATATCCGGCATGGATTTTCCGTACATGTTATATAGGATGAGCGTTGAAGGGGACGTTGCCCCCCGGTTCGATTATACGCCGGGCATCCGTTGCAGATGGCTCATACCCGGAGACCTTATGCACCTCCTGTCCAATCTCTATCGCTTTAAGGCAACCCCGGGTTTTTTCCGTTCAAATCACGGGGACGATCTGCTCTCAGCCTCTGACCCGTTACCGATTATAGGCAGACTCTCCTCCTTCTTGCCGCTTATATACGACAGGGAGATGAGGAGGATGCTATTCAGGTGAGCTCAAAGGCGCTCTTGACAGCGCGTTATTCAGGGCTATACTCAAATCAACCGGTCAACGGGCCGGTTTAGATAAGGAGGTGTATCATGGCGCATCAGGCGCGTAGATTCGAGCTTATAGGGCTTGAGGGCATATCGGACAACCAGATAGCACAGCACAGGGACATACTTTACACCGGCTACGTCAACAAACTCAATGAGATCGAGGAACGCTTGAAGACCGTTGACGTTGCAAAGGCCAACCAGATATTCAGCGATTTGAGGGCATTGAAGGCCGACGAGACCTTTGCCTTAAACGGCGTGGTGCTTCACGAGCTGTACTTTGAAAACCTCGGCGGCAGGGGTTCAAAACCAAAAGGCGCGGCCAACGACCTTATAAGCAGGGACTTCGCCTCCGTTGATAAGTGGGCTGAGAACTTCAAGTCCTGCGGCATGGCCGCAAGAGGCTGGGTCATTCTCGGACTGAACGGATACGACCACAAACTCCATAACTACTGCCTTGACTCGCATAACTTCAACTACCCGGCGAACTGTATGCCGTTGCTTGTGATGGACGTCTATGAACACGCCTATGTCATCGACTACGGCGTAAAAAGGGCGCCGTACATAGAGGCATTCATGAAGAACGTCAACTGGACAAGGGTTGAAGATAGGCTGGGCAGGGTTGAGGCCATTACCGCTCCGGCGGCGGCAAGCTGATTTGCGTTTCCGACAACGGTTATGCTGCAAAAAAAGGGGTTTGAGCCGTAAGGCTCAAACCCCTTGATTTTACTGGTGCGCCTGGAGGGACTCGAACCCCCAGCCTTCTGATTCGTAGTCAGACGCTCAATCCAATTGAGCTACAGGCGCGTAACTTCAACAACCTACAATAAACTTTCTATAAAACCCATTTATGAACCGGCGTCATGAAGCTGACGCCGCGGCCAATTGAGCTGCAGGCGCGTAACTTCAACAACCCACAACAAACTTTCTATAAAACCCATTTATGAACCGGCGTCATGAAGCTGACGCCGCGGCCAATTGAGCTGCAGGCGCGTTGTGGACTACAGGGTTTTATTACGGATTCACGACGCTAAATGTTAGCGCAATTTCAAAGGCGGCGCAAGAGTAATTAAAGCAGGGTGCCCTTGAGCTTTATAAAAAACCTTTTTGTCTTCATCTGCTTGCCTATCTGATGCGTTATGAAGTCGTCCAACGCCCGCTCGCTCTCCTCAAGGAATAACGGTCCTGGTTTAAGGCGGTCTAATTTGTCCTCGTCATATCGTGAGGCCGCGGCCATAAACCGTGCCGTGCCCGGGCAGATGCTTACATGAGTTGAAAGGCCTCTTGTGCATCCGTGACATATCGCGCCGCCTCGCGTTGAATCGAAGCGTATTCTGAAAGCCGCCTCAGCTCCCGATTCCAAAAGACCTTTGCCGCACGACGCGCACGAATCGAACCTTGGGAGAAGCCCGACCTGATCGAGAAGCCGAATCTCGAAAAACCGCATAAGCGCCTCGCTCGAGGCGCCGGCGTTCATAAGACTCAAGAAACCGGAAAGCAGTCCGTAAACCGCGGGAAGGTCTTGCCCCTCCCGCGTCATCTCCGAGGTAAGCTCAAGCAGATAACATGCGGCCGAGTAGCGGTGGATATCCGATTTTACGTCGGAAAAACCGTTAATAAGATCGGCCCCGTCGATCCTGACGAGGTCTTGAGCGCCGTTATGAAAGAAGTTCAACTTTAACGCGGACGCAGGGTCGAGCTTGCCCACGAACCTCTTTTTCGACCGTCTTGCGCCTTTGGCGATGCCTGAGAGTTTGCCGTGTTCGCGGGTGAAAAAGGTAAGTATCCTGTCAGACTCCGCGTAGTCAACCGAGTTCAACACAACGGCATGTGTTGAATACGCGCCTCGTTTCATAGTATCCCTGTTTTTATGAATACGGTGGCAAGGCCGAGAAAGGTGAAAAACCCGCCGACGTCGGTGCACGTCGTTACGAAGATGGACGACGAGATGGCCGGGTCTATCTTGCGCCACCTGAGGAGAAGCGGTATGACCGAGCCTGAGAGGCCGGCGATGATGAGGTTGGCGGTCATCGCAAGGAAGAGCAAAAGCCCTATCATTACGTTCGCGCCGAGTATGTACGCGATGATGGAGGCCGCGCATCCGGTGATGAATCCGTTGGCAAGCCCCACGAGCGCCTCCTTGAATATCAGACGCGCCGCGTTTTTCGGCAACAACTCTCCGAGGGCAAGCCCCCTGACCACGATGGTTATGGTCTGGGTGGCGGCGTTGCCGCCCATGCCGGCCACTATGGGCATGAGCACCGCGAGTATGACGAACTGCTGGATGGTGTCCTGAAACAGCCTCACCACAGAGGCCGCAAGAAAGGCGGTCGCAAGGTTTATAAGAAGCCACGGAAGCCTCATCCCTATCGAGCGCAGAGGCGGGTCGAGCACGCGCGCCTCAAGATGCAGACCGGCCATCTTGTAAAAGTCCTCGAATATCTCCTCCTCTATTACGTCCACCACGTCGTCAACGGTTATGCGTCCGGCAAGCCGCCCGTCCTTGTCTATTACCGGCATGGTTACGAGGTCGTACTTCTGGAATATCTTTGCGACCTCCTCCTGATCCATGTCCGCGCTCACCTTGAGCGGATCAATGTCCGCTATCTCGATTATCCTTGTCGCCGGCGAGGCGAGTATCAGCTTGTCAAGGCTCACGATGCCTTTTAACCGCCGCGCGGAGTCCACGACGAATACGTTGGAGATGTTTTCAATGTCCTGCGCCTTGCGCCTTACCTCCTCGATGGTCTTCTCTACGGTGGTATCCTCGGTAACGGCTACAAGCTCGGCCTGCATCTTGCCGCCCGCCGTGTCCTCAGGGTACACGAGGAGCTTTTCCAACTCGATGGAGTCGGCTTTTTCTATGCCGTCAAGGAGGCGCCTCGCGTCTTCAACCGGCAGTTCGGAGATGATGTCCGTCGCGTCGTCGGTCTCCATCTCCTCGACGACCTCTATGAGTTCGGAGGACGATATGGACGCAATGAGCGTTTTTCTAAGGCGTTCGTCAACCTCAAGGAGCACCTGAGAGGCCGGATCAGGCTCAAGGTATTTGAACAGCTCGACAGCCTCCTCAGCGTCAAGCGCGGTCAAAACCCTGCCGACGTCGGCGGCGTGCATGTCGTTGACGAGGCGCCCTATGCCGTCCGAGTCTTTATTCTCAAGGCATTGGCGCAGTTCGTTGATCGGGTAGTCTTTTGTCTCTACAAGCATCTAAAATCCTTAATACGGAGCGCCGCAGGCACAAGATAGGCATTATTCATGTAAAATTAGCATATATAAAAAAGATAAGTCAATTGATATGTGCCGAAAAGGCCGTGTTCGAGAGGTTGGGAGGGTAAGTCCTGCAGGGCAACATGAGTATGAGTTTAGCGTAAAGACGGGTTAGACTCGGTAAGGAACCGTTCATTTGAGGCGCAAGGCGCGGAGCGTCCCCAAAGGGTGCCGGCAAGATAGAAAGAGGCCGGATATGAGGCGGAGCGGGCAGTGTAAAAGGGCGGGTGAATACGAAATGCCCATCAATAGGAGGGTGCTGTTCGCCTTATGCAAGGTCATAGGATGCGCCGAGGAACGAAGCGCATCCTATGACCTTGCCGCCTCAACTATCCATAGGCTCTATCTTCTTAACGCGCCAGCGTTTCAGACCTGAAAGCATCGCTTTGGTCTGCGCCCTTGCGGCCTCGTCGGTCATATTCCTTTTTTTTGCCATCATTACGGCCACCTTTTCCACCATCTGATCGAAGGTGATGTCCGGCTGGGTGAAGGCGCCTTTGTTATAGCAGTATATGCAGTAGTCGGTGCGCAATACTCCGCTCGCTTCCCTGCCGAAGTCGTCGGCGCGCATAAGCGGCGCGGCGCAACTCTGACATGACGGGCCTAACTGAGTATCTCTTGCCATGATAAAATCTCCTTGTTTCGTTTTTTCAAAAAGTTGAATCAGCCCAACCTGTTGTCAAGCGGTCTTCCGGCCAGCACGTGGATATGAAGATGATAAACTGTCTGTCCGCCCTCGTCATTGGTGTTTATGACCGTCCTGAAGCCTTTTTCCGCGATACCGGCTTTTTTTGCGGCCTCAGCCACGGACTCAAGCATCTCGCCGAGGAGGCCCGTATCCTTACAGTCAAGGAGATTTGCGTGATGCTCCTTCGACAGCACCAGGAGGTGCACCGGTGCCTGCGGGTTTATGTCCTTTATGACCAGCGTGCGTTCGGTCTCGTGCACTGCGGCAACGCGCATCTTCTTTGTCGCTATCCTGCAGAATATGCAGTCCATGTCAAACGCCCCCCTTTGCTCCCCTTGACGCCTTTTCCTCTAGTCCCGACGTGCCCCTCCGCCTGCCGAATTCCTTAAACAACTCGTCTGCCTCTATGCCTTCGCTTGCAAGGAGTACAAGCGTATGAAACCACAGGTCAACGGTCTCATGGATAACATGTTTGCGGGTCTCCTCTGTCGCGGCCTTTACAAGCTCACCCGACTCCTCAATAATCTTTTCCAGAATCTTTTGCCTGCCCTTTGTAAGAAGCCCTGCGACGTAGGATGTCTCAGGGGAGGCGCCTTTTCTGTCCTTGATGGTCTGAAATAGCTCCCTTATTACGCCGACGCCCGCGTTCGCTCTACCCTGCCCGTCCTCGTCCAACCGTCTGAAAAAACAGCTTCTCTCGCCGGTGTGACAGGCCGGTCCCATTGGCGCGCACTTCAACAGAACCGCGTCCGCGTCGCAGTCGTAGTAAACCTCCTTGACGCTTAAAAAGTTGCCGGATGTCTCGCCCTTGAGCCAGAGCTTGTTTCTCGACCTGCTGAAGTAGTGCGCCCTGCCGGTTGACAGGGTCTTTTCAAGCGCCTCAGAGTTCATGTAGGCGAGCATGAGGACTTCAAGCGTATCCGCGTCCTGCGCTATGGCCGGTATAAGCCCGGCCCCGTCGAATTTGACTTGAGCTATATCCATTCAGCCTCGTTTGCGGTAGGATTGTGAGATTATAACAACGCCTATTGATTGTCAATAAACCGATGCCTGATAACCATCTTCTAAGGGCAACAATAGTTTTCGCCAGCCCGTCTGCTTATTCCCAATTAAAGTTCTTTGGCCTACCTTTCTTTCAAGAAAGGCAGGTTGGCCGTTTTCCGCCTGCCGAAGAGCTTCGCCAGTATGATGCCGAGGCCGTACAGCACGAGAAGCGGACCGGCCATAAGGAGCTGGTTGAAGGCGTCCGGCGTTGGCGTAAGTATAGCCGCGGCAACGAGTATCAGGACAACCGCGTATCTCCACCATGACAACAACTGATAGGCGGTAACAAGCCCGATGCGGGCAAACACGAGCATTGCAAGCGGCAGTTGAAAGACCAGTCCAAAGGCCAGGAGCATCTTGGTCGCAAATGAAAAATAGTCGCTCATCGAAAGGTACGGCCTCAAGTCCTCGGTTGCATAGCTCAGAAGGTATTGAAAGCCGAACGGGAAGACCACGAAGTAGGCGAATGCCACGCCTGAGATAAAGAGCACGGCAGAGGCGGCTACTATGAGAAGGAAACCGGCCGCCTCGCTCCTTTGAAGGCCTGGCGCGACGAACGCCCAGACCTGATAAAAGATTACCGGGCTTGAGAGCACGATACCGCCGAGAAGGCCGATCTTCATGTAGACGTAGAACGGCTCGATTATGCCGGTAAATATGACGTGGCCCTGACCTTGCGGCATGTGCGCTTTCAGAGGGGCAAGCAAGAGCGCGTACAGCTCTTCGCTACGGTAGTATGCGACAACGAATCCGATGCCAAGGGCAACGAGCGATATGATGAGCCGTCTTCTGAGTTCCCTTAGATGTCCAGTGAGGTTTGACGTTGTGTTATCGGTCATAGGCGGCATCAGTGTCAGGAGTCCGGGGTTTTGTCGCGGACAGTCCCTGATTCGTCATGGTGCGGCCTTTGGGCGACATGGGTGCTCCTCTCCTCCATGTTTGCTTCCTTGAGGCTTTTTTTAACCTCGTCGCCCGCGCGCCGGAGTTCGTTATACGCCTTTGCGAGCGTCTTCGCCATCTCAGGGAGCTTGTCAGGCCCTATGACGATGAGCGCCACGGCAAGGATGACTATCAACTCGGCAAATCCGATACCGAACATGATTATTTAGCCCTTTGGCGGGACCACGAGCACCGGGCAAGCCGCCTCTCTGACAACGCGCTCGGTCGTAGAGCCGATGAAAAATCTCTCCGCGCCGGTCTTCTTGCCGAGGCTTCCCATGACGCAAAGTCCGATGGAGCGGTCTTTGATCGCCTTTAATATTTCCATGTACGGCTTGCCCACGGCCGTAATAAGCTCGACGTTCCTGTAGCCCTTGAAATGTTTCGCGGCAAAGGCCGAGAGCATCTTTCCGGCGGAGAGCAGCATCTCTTCGTCAAGGCGTTCAAAGGACATGTGAGGGACGTAAAACCCGGCGGCTTCAAGAGAGGTGTCAAGCACGTGGAGCACGATGACGCCGGCCTTGTGTCTGCGCGCAAGGGAGAGCGCCCAGAGAGCGGCGCGATTGGAGGATTCGGAAAAATCAACTGGAAAAAGTATCCTCTCGACCTTTATAATATCCTTTGCCGGCATACGCGCCCCTCCGTGTTATTCATGTCTCATGCGTGAGACAATCATATTATACCGACATGCGGCATTGCAACTCTTTTATGTTGTTGACAAGGCCGCGTTAATCCCGTAATATTTCAAAAAAGCGGCCAAGTCTGCATACGCAGACCTGATGAATCCATGACGGGAGAGAAGCCCTTTGACCCCACGGCCTGTAAAGACCGTAAGTCCCGCAGTACCCGGCCGCAATTCAAAGCCATCGCTTGTTTCGTTCCTCGTTGTTTTTGGAGTCATGATATTTTTTAGCCCATCGGTGCCTTATGCCGATGTCGTCCTTGGCGTCTTCGATGAAATCCCAATCCCTGAAAAAAAACATGACGCGCCCGGCCAATCGTCTCCATCCTCGCACGTTTTAAGCGGGGAAAGGCTCTCCCTCGCGTCTGATCGGCAAAGAGAGATGATCTCCGTCGCCGCGTCCGCGGTCTTGCCGCAGATGACCGCGCATCTGCACGGAGCGTCGCTCAAGCCGCATGACGAGGGCTTCCCTGCGATTCAGGAGAGGCGCTGGATGATCGGGATGATGAACATGCCCGTCATGGAGCCGGAGATGGACAAACCACCGGCGCGCCTCCCGTCCGACGCGCGCGGCCGATGGCATGAGTACACGCCCCCAGACATAACGCGCGGAAGCGATCAAAGGAAGCGGCTGACCATAACCTTCGACGGGGGGTCCGATGATGGCGACGCCGAGGCGATACTCGACGCGCTTTCAACAAGGGGGTTGACGACCACTATCTTTCTGACCGGCGCGTTCATAAGGAAATATCCGGCGCTCGTAAGGAGGATGCTCCTTGACGGCCACGAGATAGGCAACCACACCATGAACCACCCGCACCTTACGGACTTTGAAAGGACGTTCAGACACAATACCCTCTCCGGCGTGGACAAGGCATCGGTTCAAAGGGAGCTTATAGGCGCGGCCGAGGCGTTCAAGGCAATAACCGGCGAGGAGATGAGTCCGCTCTGGAGGGCGCCGTACGGCGAGGTAAACGACGAGATACGGCGCTGGGCGTTCGAGGCCGGTTACATCCATATAGGCTGGACAAGCAACAATAAGAAAAGGGAGAGCCTCGACACGCTCGATTGGGTAAGCGACATGAAGTCCAGATTCTACCGGTCGCCATACGAGATAAAAAAACGCATACTTGATTTCGGCAAGGACGGCAACGGCATAAACGGCGGCATAGTGCTGATGCACCTCGGAACCGGCAGAAGGTCGGGAAGAGCGGCCTCCATACTGCCCGACCTGCTCGACGCCCTCGAGCGGCGCGGCTATGAACTGGTGAAGGTTTCCGACCTCGTGGAGGCAACGCCGCAGTTTCAGGCGGTCAAGTCGGTAAGGAAGGAACGTGTGCTCGAAGGGATGGTAAGGATTAAATACCGTGAACCGTGAACGCGACCGTGAAAGACAAAGCCGTCGGGTAAGACTGTAATGGGCAATTCCTTTTCTCTTCCCCTTTTTTTCAAAGGGGAGGTAGGCGGGGTCAGCCTTGCAATTTTGCCGGTTTGCAAAAGGTAGGTTTGCAAATTAAGCTGTATTTCTTATATAATAGCCTAAGGAAGCTCTGATTAATTCGCCGACCCGTCATTCTCGCGCAGCGTAGAATCTCGTCTTCAAGGAAATCAACAACTTAGAGATTGCCGCGCCCAGCACCACTTTGTTGCACGAGGAGATTTGTCAAACAACATGCTTTCGTAATCCAAAGTGGCGCTGGGCGCGCAATGACAAAATAAGAATTAATCAGAGGTTCCCTAACATATATCAAAAGGCGGTCAATCCGATGAAGACGAAAAAATGCGTTGTCGTATTCCTGCTCCTTGTCGTTGCGCTGATCATCGCGCCGCTGAGCGCGCGGGCGGAGTTCAAGAAGACCAAGATAGCGGTGCTCGACTTCGCGCTTCAGGGCGAGGGGTTCGAGACTCAGGACATGGGCAAGATAGTCGCCGAGTGGATCGTAACCGGCCTTGTGCAGGCCGGCAGGTTCAACGTGGTTGAGAGGGGGCTTTTGCAGAAGATATTGAAGGAGCAGGAGCTTCCCATGTACGGGGTAGTGGACGCCAAGAACGCGGCAAAGACCGGCATGATCGTCGGCGCAAAGATCGTGATAACCGGCTCCGTGATGCGGCTCAAGGACTACATGGAGGTGAGCGCGCGCATCATAGACGTGGAGGACGGCTCCATAATCGCGGCTGAAAAGGTCAAGACCGACAGAACAGGCAGGCTCGAAGACCTCGTGTCCCAGATGGTAACGAAGATCATCCTCGACTTCCCGCTTGAAGGCTACGTTGTCGAGCGCTCCGATAAGAACGCAATCGTGGACCTTGGAAGGAACTCCGGGGCGAAGTCCGGCAAGAGATTCATCGTATATAAGGAAGGCAAGGTCATAAAGCACCCCAAGACCGGAGAGGTGCTCGACGTTGAAAAGATAGAGACCGGCGAGATAGAGATACGCGACGTAAAGGAAAAGACCGCCTCTGCAATTATACTGCGCGAGACCTCTCCTTACAAGGTGGAGAGAGGCAACCTCGTAAGGAGCCTCATCGAGAAGGAAGCCTCGGCGCCCGATACGACGGTCGGCAGGGACGATCATTTCGACGACTCCGGCTTCGACACAGCCGGGGCCATGAAGACCATCGGTTCGTTCAACGCGGGCGATACCTATTACGTGGCGACCACCTTGCATGCAGGCGGAAGAAAGAGCGTCATTTCATGGGAAAATCGCACCGACCTGAGCGCCATACCGGCCGGCGAGAAGGTAGTCATCACCACGATAACCCCCAAGCTCATCAAGTTCAAATGGTCGGGCCGCGAGTACATCTTCATCTATCACCAATCGAAAAAACCCAATCACGCCATGCTCCTTTCCAAGTTCTTCTCGACTGAAAATCCGTTGTCCGGCACGGACGGATATCCGCCGGAGGTCAAGCTCGCCATCTCTCAGGGACAGTTGACCATCGGCATGACCAAGCGTCAGGCCATCTTTTCAAAGGGCGTTCCCTACAAGGCTGGCGGCAGAAAGACCGTTGACATGGGGCTTGACGAAATACTAAAGACGACGAAATGGGAGTTCTCGCAGGGCAAGTTCGACACGTTGCAGGTCTATTTCGCTGGGGACAAGATAATAAAGATAGAGGACTGACATACGCGCACATCACCACTTTGTAGCACGAAGGAATTTGTCAAGGAACACGCTTTCATAATCAAAAATGGCGCTGGGCGCGTCGCCGATATGCCGCAACGCCCGGTTCGCCGGAGGTTGCGGCATATCGATAACAACGCATAACGGCTATCGCTGGTTTTCAACGACCTGAGCGTCTTCCATCGGATTGTTCGCAGTACCGGCCCGATTCGTCCCCATCATTATGTATCTGTTAAGCGTCACGGCAACCGCTGACGCCATGAGTATCAGCCCGACAAGACCGACCCGCGCGACCCTTACCACCTCAAAAAACCCTTTCTCCTTGTCGGCCCCGGTCGGCAGAGCGTACATTACGAAAACAACCGGCATCACAAGGAGCAAGGTATTTACGAATTTAGACCAGAAGAGGGCGCGTTCCTTCGTGCCGCAAAGCTCGCATATAATCTTCTCGAGTCCGGCGCTCAGGTATCTTATGACCATTGCGCCGCTTCCCAGCGTAATAAGCGCGCCTACCGCAAAGATTGTCATGTTGTCCATGGTAGTTCCTCCTTTTCAGCGTCTTTCATGCGGCGTTAATGGAAGTGCCTCTTCAACTCCGATGCGTAGTCCCGCCCGATGCGGTCCGCATTTTCCATGAGCCACGAACTGAAGCGCGTCTTACCCATAGGCGGCTCGTAGGACACAAGGTTGTCGAGCATGAGCTTTTTTATCTCGTCCCGCGTAACGATGATGTCTCGAACAAACGGGTCTATCGCCGCGGTAAACGCATAACACAGGCTCGGAGCCAGTCTGATAAGGCGCGTCCGGCTCCCTATCGCTTTTTTAACGGCTTTGACGAGCGCTTCAAAAGAATAAGTCTCAGGCCCGACCGCGTCGATAGTCAGATTATTCTTGTCTTCGGAGGCCTGCACCGCAAGAAGCGCGACGTCAGCCACATGCACCGGCTGGAGGCGATATTCGCCCGTGCCCGGTATGGCGAATATCGGAAATCTTCTTAATAGCCATGCGATGTTGTTTATGAGGACGTCTTCTAAGCCGAACAGCACGGTCGGCCTCACGATGGCGTAGGAAAGACCG
>JACRCE010000009.1 GCA_016213015.1 Deltaproteobacteria bacterium
ACCCCGCCGCATGACGTGAAAGACGGCAGAAAACGAGCAGACCCGGCCGCTGCCGTCGATAACCAACGCAATATTTTCCTTAATCGGGTGACGCATAGACAGATACCTTGGTATTAACGTGAATAAATCAGAGCTTCCTTAAATAAACGCCGCCTCTTTTATTCCTTCCATGAAAAAAACCACGCTATCTATGGCGCTCAAGAAGGCCGAGACAGAGCTTACAGCGGCAGGGGTAAGCGAGGCTGGACGGAACGCCGAACTGTTGCTCTCACATCTCCTCGGCCTCAGGCGGCATGAGTTGTTTACCTCGTCCGCCCGGCTACTTACCGACGATGAGGAAAAGGGCTTCCGTGAACTTTTAGAGCGAAGGAAGCGGCGCGAACCCGTACAGTACATAACCGGCTCAGCCGAATTTCGCGGCCTTGAAATGGAATTAAGCAAGGCAACGCTTATTCCGCGTCCTGAGACCGAGCTGGTTGTTGACGAGGCGCTCCGTGTCCTCTCCGGGGCGGGCAATGCGGGCGACATCACCATAATAGACCTGTGCACCGGCAGTGGTTGCATCGCAATATCAATGGCGGTCGAACTGTCTACATCTCGAATCTGGGCAACCGATATTTCAATTGAGGCTCTTGTGGTTGCCGAACGGAACGCGAGAAGACACGGCGTGGCGGACAGGATAAACTTCCTGCGCGGAGATTTATACGATGCGCTGAATGAGGTTGTGCTTGAGCGCAAGGCAACAATAATCCTGTCGAACCCTCCGTATATCCCTGACGACGAGATTGAGCGGCTGGAGCCTGAGGTGGCCGCGTGGGAGCCTCGTGCCTCTCTTGCGGGCGGCCATGATGGACTTGTTTTGATAAGAAGGATTATTTCTGGAGCCGGTAACTATCTGGCGAACAACGGGCATCTTGTCATGGAGTTCGGCGCTGGACAGTCGCAGATGGTGCGCGAGTTCACGGAGGAGAGCGGCTTTGAGTGCGAGATCAAAAAAGACCTGTCGAATATCGAGCGCATCTTGATTGCGAAAAAAAGCTAAAGAGGAAAGGAGACGGGGAGGCATCGGCCTCCCCGTTTTCATTGCGGACTTATAGAGTGCTTGTAGAGAAGAATGTTTGGTTGGTTTTTGTCGGCTGGGTAAGCATACAGGACTGATATGTCCCGCTTACACCACCTATTATAGGGGTTGAAGATTAAAGCAAGATTAGAAAGGAGTTTTTTTATTTTAACCTTTTCCAGCGGATAGTATCTCCGTTATTGCCTTGATCTTTCCGGCGATAGGCCATACGTCAACGCCCGGAGTATTTCCGATGGCCGTTACCGCAACCCTGTTAAGTTTCCTTTTTCTTTTCCCGTCCCAGTAACCCGACGTTTGATGTATGACGTGCGCCGCGCCGTCCTTTTCTCCGAGATAGAGCATGACGTGTCTGTCCGTGGTTATCAGCGTTATGCCGGGCCTGACGTGTTCGAGCTTGACCAGATGGCCGTCGTAGTCAACGCCGTCGGTCTTGACGACGCCTGACGCGGCCTGTTTTTGAGAGTGCCGCGGCAGTTGTACGCCCATTGTCGCAAAGGTATTCCTTATGAACTCCGAGCAGTCGCGCCTGCCTCCTGCGCCGCCCCAGCCGTATCTTTCCCCGATCATCTTGAACGCCTGTCTTACGACGTTGCCTGACGTGTACGGCAGAAAGCCCTTGTGCGCGTCTGCGGCCTTGTCAACGTAAGCCTTGATCCATTTGAGAGCGCCCTTGTCGTTGACGGGATACCGGACTATCCAGAATCGGTCGTTATCGGAATTTTCTTCAAGGGTTAGAGACGCGCCCATTGGCATGGAGGCCAGCGTCTTGCGGCGTTTCATATCGGCAAAGACATTGACGCTTGAGCCGGTTACGACGACGAACCCTGCGCCCTGCCTGAATATATCCTCGCGTTCGCCGAATACGACTTTATTCAGCTTAATCCACCCGCGCACAAAAGGCGTTTGGAAAAACCCCCATTTTTTGTCCTTGCTCGTATGCAGAAGCGCGACGGGCGTCGCAGGGAATATGCTCGAATACTGGAGGGTGTCAAACCCTTTTGCCGACGGATATTTGAGCAAAGCCGCGTCCGTCGGATGCGCCCTTATGTCGGCCCTCTCGATAATGACGCCGTAGCGCGCGGCAACGGCATCGCCCTCTCCCCTCAAGGGGAGAGGGAAGGGTGAGGGGCGGTTTAGGCCGGACAGGTTTTCGTTGTCAACGACGGTCTTGAAAAATCTTTTGTGAACCTTTGCGCCCCTTAGATCATATCGAGCCGTGCTTGAAGGCTCAACCAAGGGGTCGTGGTTGAGCCACGCAATCAGCGTTTCCCGGCTGACCTTATCAGGCATGGCCGATATGTCCGCCATCTGATTGTCATTGTCAACTGCCGCGCGGTTGAAGGATTCTATCTCCGGCGGTTCCAATAGGACGGCGTCAGGCGATGGCAGTTTGTCAATCCAGTATGACCGGTATGATTGGTTGTTTAGATTGTCCGCGGCGCGTGAGGCAACAGGGAGGAAAGAGAAGACCAGCAGGAATAATGTCGTCAGGAGGCGCGTTTTCATGCCTTTGCCCTTGTTCGCGCCTCGGCCTTACGGATGAATTCGCCCATCTCCTTGTCAACGGTGGTGATGTGATCGAAAAACCAGTCGCACACCCTCGTGCTCAACGCTGAAAGGGCAATAGAACAATCGGCCGCGTTCGTCGTTGTAAGCTGTTTTTTCAACCTTGCCACGTCTTCGATGAATGCCGTATGCTCGGCAAGATGTTCGATGACCGCGGGGTAGTTGTGCGTTGTCATGGCCTGTTCTTCCGCGTCAAGATGAGTAACGATGTACTCGTCGAGGAACGCGAACAGTTCGAGCGCCTCAAGCGCGGCATGACGTTCATCCACGGCGCGCACGAACCTGTCCGCCCTTTTGAAAAGCTCCTTGTGCTGCTCATCTTGCCAGTAGAGGCCGGTTAGAAAGTCTTTTTTCCACTCCAAGGTCATGGCGCGGCCTCTTATGGGTTTATAGTCGTTTCAATTCACGGCCTCTGATAAGAAGACGGGCAGTTTAGCGTCGTGCCCGGGACGATCTACAACAGCCCTCTGAACAGCGGGCAACCCTTCGCAGCATGAACCGTTTCATAAAAAGCCCTCCTTTCCGTCATAACGCATACATGGGCGGACATTATCACGTCCCCGTTTGATTATAGCATAGTTTTCCGGTGCATGGCAAAAACTATCGTGAACCGTATAAAAGAGAAATCTTTTACGGTCACGGACAACGGTCACGGCTCACGGTAGTTGTTAAAATTACCTTGGCAAAACCATATTATATATGTAAGTATATAAGGCTGAACTCATGTTTAGACCGGATGGCGCGCTTACAACTTATTATCAGGAGAGAATCATGCTTGGCGGTCTTCTTAAAAAGGTCTTCGGAAGCAAGAACGAGCGCGACATAAAGCGCATGATGCCTATTGTGGAAAGGATAAACTCCTTTGAACCCACGATGAAGGCGAAGAGGGACGAGGAGTTTGCGGAGATGACGGCCTCGTTTAAGGAGTCTTTAGCGGGCGGCAAGGGCATGGATGAGATACTTCCCGAGGCCTTCGCCGTTGTCCGTGAGGTTGCCCGGCGCGCTCTTAACATGAGGCACTTCGACGTGCAGCTCATCGGCGGCATTATCCTTCACGAGGGCGCGATAGCGGAGATGAAGACCGGCGAGGGCAAGACCCTTGTCGCGACACTGCCGCTGTACTTGAACGCCCTTACGGGCAAGGGCGCGCATCTCGTTACGGTCAACGACTATCTGGCAAAGAGGGACTGCCGCTGGATGGGCGCGGTCTATCATGCCCTCGGCCTCTCCGTCGGCGTCATCCAGCACGAGGCGAGCTTTTTATACGACCCCGATTATATCGCGGGACACAAAGGGCTTTTGCACCTGAGGCCGATAACGCGGCGCGAGGCCTACGCCGCCGACATCACCTATGGAACGAACAACGAATACGGTTTCGACTATCTGAGGGACAACATGAAGTTTTCGCTGGAGGAGTACGTTCAGCGTGAGCTTAACTACGCCATAGTGGACGAGGTGGACTCCATCCTGATCGACGAGGCGAGGACGCCGCTCATCATCTCAGGCCAGACCGAGGACTCCACGGACAAGTATTATCTGATCGACAGGGTGATGCCGGGTCTTGTAAAGGACGTCCATTACACGGTTGACGAGAAGGCGCGTCAGGCTCTCTTGAACGACGATGGCGTTGAACATGTGGAGCAACTCTTGAATGTGGATAACCTCTACGACCCGTCCAACATAGAGACGCTTCATCACGTCAATCAGGCGCTCAAGGCGCACGTGCTGTTCCATAAGGACGTTGACTACGTGGTCAAGGACAACGCTGTAATCATAGTTGACGAGTTCACCGGCAGGCTCATGCCGGGAAGGCGCTGGAGCGACGGGCTTCATCAGGCGGTAGAGGCAAAGGAGCAGGTGAACATAGAAAACGAGAACCAGACCCTTGCCACCGTGACCTTTCAGAACTACTTCAGGATGTACGGCAAGCTCGCGGGTATGACCGGCACGGCGGACACCGAGGCCGCCGAGTTTCACTCCATATACAAGCTCGGCGTGATCGTCGCGCCGACCAACAAACCCATGTCGCGCGCGGACTCGATTGACCTCGTATACAGGGACAAGACGGAGAAGTTCAAGGCCGTGATAGCGGAGATAGAGGATTGGCACGCGAAGGGCAGGCCCGTGCTCGTCGGCACCATCTCCATTGACGATTCGGAAAAGCTATCCGCGCTCCTGAAGAGCAGAGGCACGAGGCATCACGTCCTTAACGCCAAACAGCATGAGCGCGAGGCCGAGATCGTGGCGCAGGCCGGAAGGCTCGGCGCCGTAACGATATCCACCAACATGGCTGGCAGGGGAACCGACATACTCCTCGGCGGGAACCCGGAGTTCATGGCCGCGGATAAGGCGGGCAAGGACGACGCATCCCCTGAGTACCACGCGGCGCTGGAGGAGGCAAGGGTTCGGTGCGAGGAGGAAAAGAGGCAGGTGATAGCCCTTGGCGGGCTTCACATCATAGGCACGGAGAGGCATGAGTCGCGGCGCATAGACAACCAGCTCCGTGGACGCGCCGGAAGGCAGGGCGACCCCGGGTCCTCCCGTTTTTATCTCTCGCTTGAGGACGACCTTATGCGGATATTCGGGAGCGACCGCATAGCCTCCATAATGGACAGGATAGGCATGGAGGAGGACGTTCCCATAGAGCACGGCCTTGTTACAAAGGCCATCGAGAACGCGCAGAAAAAGGTAGAGGCCCACAACTTCGACATAAGGAAGCACCTCCTTGAGTACGACGACGTTATGAACCAGCAAAGGGAGGTCGTTTACGGCTACAGAAGGCAGATATTGGCGGGGTCCGGCCTAAGAGAGATGGTGCAGGGGTTTGCCGCGGAGGTGTCCGAGGGCATAGCCGGAACGTACGTGGAAGACAAGTCCAGCCCGGACGATTGGAATTGGAAGGCGATAAAAGAGGCGGGTCATAAGCAGTTCGGCATCTCTATGCCGGACGCGCCGCCCCAAGGGGTATCGAGGCGCGAGGAGCTTGCCGAGTGGGTGACCAACGAGGCGAACAAACTTTACAATGAAAAGGCATCCGGCGTGGGGGATGAGATGTTTTCCAGATTCGAGCGCATCATCATGCTTCACACGCTCGACACGCTCTGGAAGGATCATCTCCTTTCGATGGATCATCTCAAGGGCGGCATAGGGCTTCGCGGCTACGGCCAGAAAAACCCGTTGCAGGAGTATAAAAAAGAGGGATTCGACATGTTCGTTGACATGATAGCGACGCTCAAGAGCGAGGCGACGGAAAGACTGTTCCGTGTGCAGATACGAAGCGAAGATGAAACGCCGGAAGGCCAGGCCGCGCCTGAACCTCCTCCGTTGCAACAACCCAAACCGCTCAAGGTAACCTTTGGCAGGGGCGAAGGACAGGCCGCCTCAACGGAGACTGAAAAGGAAAGGCCGCAAGTAAGACACGGAGATAAGATAGGCAGAAACGACCCGTGTCCGTGCGGCAGCGGCAGGAAATACAAGAAGTGTTGCGGGGCAAAGGCGGGAGAATAGGAAACGATATTGAACAAAGAATCGGCGGACTCGATAACCGCAGATGAGTTTACCGTGGCCGGTTTCAAGGCGGCCGGGATTTCATGCGGCATTAAAAAGACCGGCAGGAAAGACCTCGCGATCATATTGAGCGACTCCCCGGCTTCGGTTGCGGGCGTGTTCACGACAAACCGCGTCAAGGCCGCGCCGGTGCTTATCGACATGGAGTTGGTGCGTTCCGGCAAGTCGAGCGGCGTGCTTGTAAACAGCGGCAATGCCAACGCCTGCACCGGCAGGAAGGGTTATAAGGACGCGCTTCAATCCGTAAGGGCAACGGAGGACTGTCTGGGACTGCCGAAGGGCTGTCTGCTCGTTGCCTCGACCGGCGTGATAGGCGTGCCCATGCCGATAGAAAAGGTTTGCGCCGGACTGCCGAGACTCGTTGAAGGCTTGAGGCCCGGCGGTCTCCATGACGCATCGGAGGCCATTATGACTACCGACGCCTTTGCGAAAAGGGCGTTCGGCAGGGCGAAGATAGCGGGGAAGACCATAACGATCGCGGGCATTGCCAAGGGCGCTGGCATGATATGCCCGAACATGGCTACCATGCTTGCCTTTTTCATGACTGACGCGAACATTAAGCCCGTTACGCTCAAGAAGGCGCTGTTGAGCGCGGTTGATTCATCGTTTAACTCCATCATCGTTGACAACGACACGTCTACTAACGACACCGCGCTCATCTTTGCGAACGGAGCGGCCAAGGGCGCCGAGATAAAGGCGGCCTCGCGCGACTTCAAGGCGTTTGCAGCTCTTTTAACCGAGGTCTCTCTCGAACTCAGCCATAAGATAGTAAAAGACGGTGAGGGCGCGACGCGATTTATCGAGATTGACGTAAGGGGCGCGTCCACCCCCGTCGAGGCGAGGCAAGCGGCGCGGACTATCGCCTCGTCTTTTCTGGTCAAGACCGCCTTTTTCGGGGGAGACCCGAACTGGGGGCGCATCATGGCCGCGCTCGGATATTCAGGCGTTCGGATGGATGAAAAGAGTGTATCCATATTCTTCAACAACGTGTGCGTGGCCCGGCGAGGTCTCGACACAGGAGCGGAAGTCCTTGCGGCTAAGGCGATAAAATCAAAGACGGTCAACGTCAGGGTTGAGCTTAAGGCCGGAGGACATGACGCAAAGGTCTGGACAACCGACCTTTCTTATGACTACGTGAAGATAAATTCCGCGTACAGGACTTAAAGACCGTGAACCGTGGCCGTGAACCGTGAAAAGATAAGGAAGGTCTGATTAATTCTCTTTTCTGTCATTGCGAGCCGCGCTTTTGCGGCGAAGCAATCTTTAAGTTGTTGATTTCCTTGAAGACGAGATTGCTTCGCGTTGCTCGCAATGACGGGTCGGCGAATTAATCAGAGATTCC
>JACRCE010000070.1 GCA_016213015.1 Deltaproteobacteria bacterium
CCGCACCGGCCTTGCGTTCGTGACCGGCGGCAGTGTAATATACGTGATAGACCTGAAAGACCCAATGCGCCCGAAACTCATCAACACCGTGCCAATCGCGGGCGGGTACACGAGCGGCCTCGTTGAAAAAGACGGCTGGGTCTACGCCGCCGACCGTGTGGGCGGGATGAGGGCGGTGGATTTTGATCCGGCGCTCCTGACGCTTGTTTGTTATGACCCCGCGTTTCCGAACGTCAAGCTCGGATGCGACGACTACTACCCGGCGCTCGGAGAGAAGCGGATAGCGATAGAAGGTCATTGGTCGATTGCGTCGGCGCTGAAAGGCAAAAACCTGAAGTTTGTATCGGCTGTGCCGAATACCGTGCTCGTCACGTCCAAGGCGGCAGATACGCGGGCTGCCGCGTTCGACGACAAGACGCAGGCTGTCTTTTACGTAGATAGCGGTCGGAGTTATTCTGGAGAGGGCATCTTACTCAGGTTCGAGTTGGACCCGCCCTCGGCGCAGGTGAAGCCCGTTTATCTGACACTACGCGCACGCAACAACTCGAACGTGACGCTCAAAGAAGTCTTAGACGGCACGGCGGTCTTTACATACGACCCGATAATCAACAACGAGAACCACGCAGGCCGCACCACCGGCGGAGCGAACGACCTATGCGAGGTCGACTTCGCGCAGAAGATGCTGAATCACGTTATCGTGCCGCTGCGGACGCCGGTGAGCGACGCGAATATCAGAAACACGATTGGCGTTGACGGTTACTATGGCGAGCGCACGTTGAATGCGCTGTGGGCAATCATGGCAGGCGGCGTAGACCCGGTCAGTGGCGCGCAGAGCATTACCAGAACTAACGTCTCGCACCACATAGATGAAAAGGGCGGCCCTAATACGCTTAAGAAACTCGCGAGCGACTACAGCGGCCTCGGCAATAACGCGACTGTAGGAACTGAATCACTCAACACTAACGACGAGTACAAGGTCATAGACAAGGAAATACTCGTCGGGCTTGCGCAGAGCGTAAATGACACACATCCGACAAGGCTTGACGCCGCTACCGGGAAGAGTGACATAGGGCTGTATGAGCTGTATCAGAGCGACGACTGGGACAGCGACGGACTGAGCAACTACGTGGAGGTCGAGAACGGGATGGACCCGCTGGTGGCGGACGCGGTGAGCAATCTGGGGGTGCCGGGCGGCACGCGTAGCAACGGCACATTGACAAACGGCCTGCGCATAGCTAACGTGAACAAGGGGTATTACTATTTCGCCGGCCCGGTCGGCGATAACAATAACGACAATTACGGCGCGTTGACGGCGCTGACAATAATAGAGTCGGTTGCGCGTGAGTGGGAGCGTCTGCACCCCGACCTCGACGCGCTTCGCGTGGATAACTTTGTTGCAAACGCATCAGGCGCAGGCGGCCAAGGAGCAGAGGCTCCGCGTATAGGCATCGGAGACTTGAGCAGAAGGGGAGGCGGATACTTCAGTCCGCATCATGAGCATCAGAACGGTCTTGACGCAGATGTAAGATATGTGAGGAGCGACAATGCGGAGGCGGGGTTGGATTTGAGCGTCGAAAGGCAACGACGCAATTATAGCCAAGACCTTACGCTGGAATTGCTAAACCTTCTTTTGCTTTACAACGATGCTATCACGGTTATAGTAGATCCTCGGGCAAATGCAATAGGGACAACAAGAATCACTGTAGATGTCTATCGTCCTGCTACCCGTACAAGGCGAGCACATCTACCGCAACACTATAATCATATCCATGTAAAGTTTCCACAGCCTTAAATAAAGGAGGCATCTTATGAAGAGGGTTTATCTCTATGTCATATTCTTAATTGCGCTTATATCAAGCCCAGCCGTTGTATTCGCACAATTCTATCAAGAATACAACTATCTTGACGACTCAGGTATATATGATGACGGCACAAACGCCTTTTATTTTGAAGGGGTAGTTTATAACTCATGGACAAATAAACATAAAGCCAAGGATGCGCTAAGCGAAAATTCTCTATACAAATATGATTTCACAACGGGCGTAATGAGTAAGATTTACACGGATGGACGTGTTGCGCCGTTAGCGCCGGAAGGCACTACGTTAAGCGCCTCCAGCCTTTCACCTGACTCAAATCTAATTGCGTTTTTTGATGGAATAATCAAAGGTGATGATGTAGACCATGATTTGGTTGTCATAACCAAGGTTGGCGCGGTATTACACCGCGTAGGTGGGCGGGTCTTGGAGTACGCATGGACTGGAGATAGTAGTAAGCTTGTATATAGCACCGGCTACAGAGATTGGTCAACCGAAGCAAATGAAATTGTTCCTGACGGTGTCTGGTTCTACGACCTTTCGACCAAAACTAAGACAAAGATTGGAGAAAAGGGATGGGACTTCGTGAGTGTGCCATATGATGATAAGGTGTATTTTACGAACGATGTGAAATTGTTAAGGTATGATCCATTCACTAATGCCGTTGAAGAATCAAAGATGGAAATAGCCAATCTTTCTTCTGACAAGAGGTACTATGTTGATTCTATAGATATATATTCTGATAATGTAAAGGGCCCGCCCTATTATTCTCCATTCCGCATCTTCGACATAAAAGAAAATCGCTACCTCCGTGCTGACGAGATACTCTTTATCTCAGAGCGCGACCCCGGTGATTTTATATGGGGCAAAGACACCAAGACAGTCATTTTTGACGGCAATATATCAAGGACGGACTACACCCGGAACATCTACACCTACGACTTCGTCAACAAGAAGGTCATCCGGCAATTTACCGGCAAGCTCATCGGCATCAACAACGCCCATACTAAGCTGGTCATCCTGAGAGACGGTAAAATCGTGCTTGAGAGCGTGCAGTAAGGTCTGCCTGTTTCCGCCGTGTTCATACCGGCCTCGTTGCCGTATCTCTGTCTCCGGCGCAGACTATTCGCCATACACGACTGAGATGAGCGGGAAAAGGCAGGCAGCGGTCGCGATTATAAGGCGTCTTATCTATAAACTTCCTTCCGGTGTCTTACGTGACATATGGTTATGAAACCTGCGGCGGTGTCGATCTGATATATCACGCGATAGTCAGCAACGCGCAAGCGGTAAGTTGATTCGACTCCTTGCAGCTTGCGGCTATTATGCGGGAAAGGGGTAATGGCGAGGGTGTCTACGGCGTTTATGATTTTTTGGAGATATGGTTTGTGTATGGCGCGAAGCTCGCGTGACGCGGAACTCCTCCAGACGATACTATAAGAGTCCATCGGCCTTGAGCCTTTTTTTGACTTCGCTGAACGGGATTACGGATTCCTCCCGTCTTTCCGCGACGACGGCAAGGTCGTGAATGTCCTCTATCAATTCCCGATATTCTTCGATCGGAATGACCACGGCTGTTTTTCTACCTTTCTCGTTAAGCAGATATTGTTTCATGTCCCACCTCATATAACACTATATATCAAGAGACATGTGATTGTAAAGCAAGTTTAAGATGACTATTGTTTTTGTCGCTTCTTTGCTTAGGCGGTGAGGTAATACCGCTGTCTCGCAATCGACCGCGAGACGGGCATGATTGGCGTGACCGAGAACCTCGTCTTCACCGGCTCGGGCAGTCAGTATGGGATGGTGCGGTTCTATGACATCGCAACCAATCCCGCGGCCCCGAAGGTCGTCGCTCAGGAGCGGCTTTCCGAGGCATGGAGCGGCGTACCGGACAGGCTCGTCATGGCCAACGGCTACGCCTACGTGGTGACCCTCGGCGCTGGGCTCCAGGTGGTGAGCGTCGAAGCCGCGCGCGTGCCGCATCCGGATGGCTTCGTGAGGGGCGAGGCCGTGGTCGGCGGTTACGACACCTACGCGGGCGGCTACAGCGGCCCGTTCGGCATAGCGATGGTCAACAACGGCACGCTTCTATTGGCGACCGGCACCGGCAACCTGCTGATACTGGACGCCCGTCGTCCTCCGCAGGTCGAGCTGATAAAGGACATGGGTAAGCAGATCGCGTTCCGTGTCGGCGGCGCAAGCGGGCTTATGCGTGTGAACCCGGCCACCGGCGCGGAAGAGTCGATGGACGTCGCGGTCAGCGTCTACCAGGGCAAGGTCAGCGTCGTCGATATCACGACCCCCGTGACCGCCGCGGTCGTCGGCAGCCTCGTGCTGCCGCTCGCCTCGGTGGTTAACGACATCGTCGTCAACGCCCGCACCGGCCTTGCGTTCGTGACCGGCGGCAGTGTAATATACGTGATAGACCTGAAAGACCCAATGCGCCCGAAACTCATCAACACCGTGCCAATCGCGGGCGGGTACACGAGCGGCCTCGTTGAAAAAGACGGC
>JACRCE010000073.1 GCA_016213015.1 Deltaproteobacteria bacterium
CTCAAGCCGCGCATCTGCTTTGTTGTCTCGTCGCTCAGAACTGCGCCCAGCACCACTTTGTTGCACGAGGAAATTTGTTAAGCAACATGCTTTCGTAATCTAAAGTGGTGCTGGGCTCGTTCTTCGCAACTTCCCATTGCAATAGAAGAAAAGACGCAATGGGAACCCTGCCGCCTCGCATCTGCGTCTTTTTGAGCGGCCTTTGACATTTTTGGTTTTTTCAGCAACCTGTTAGGGAGGGATAAATGAAAAATCAGAGCGAGTTTGTTTCAGCAAAGTCTTACGCCGCGCTTTCAACTGGAGAAGTCATTCGAATGCTCCGTGAGTTGAAAGGTTGGACACAGGGCGAACTTGCCGATCACTCCGAAATCAGCGTTACGAATATCAGCCTTTTAGAAAATGAAAAGGTTGAGATTGGTAAAAAGCGAGCCGTGCGTCTTGCAAAGGCTTTCAATGTTCATCCTGCTATTATCATGTTTCCAGAGTACGAGGCTATGGAAATTGATAAGGCTGCCTAACAAAAAAATCCAATCGAAGCCGCGTTGTAGCGCTGACAAACCATAATGCTCCCCAAAATTCAGACTTGGAACTCACGATGAAGCGTATGAAAGAAAGTAATGTGCCTCCTCCGAACCGCTGTCTCGTTCACGTCTGCTGCGGCCCGTGCTCCATCATGCCGCTAAAGGCCATGCTTGGCGGGCGCGTGGAGATAACCGGTTTCTTCTACAACCCGAATATCCATCCACGCGATGAGTTCCTTAAAAGGGTCGAGGCCGTGAAGACCATGTCAAGGCTGTTGGGCGTTGACTGTATCTGCCATGATGAGTACGCGCCTGCCGAGTTCTTGCGCGGTCTTGCGGCCTCATGCGATGACGGCAAGAAACATCCGTTGTTCGGCCAGAGGTGTTTGTTCTGTTATCGCACAAGGCTTGAGGCAACGGCAAGGTGCGCCGCTGAGCGCGGTTTCGACGGCTTTACGACCTCGCTCCTGTACAGCAAATACCAGAGGCACGACGAGATAAGAAGGATAGGCGGCCAACTCGGCGAACAATACGGCGTGCGTTTTTATTACGCGGACTTCAGGGGACTCTGGCAGGACGGCATCGAGGCGGCCAAGGATATGAACCTTTACAGACAGAAGTATTGCGGGTGCGTGTACAGCCGCGCCGAGAGATACGCGAATAAAGGTTGCCTCTAAAAATTGCTATTTTTCCCGATTTCGGTGTCAGGGCGGAAATACACCGGTTGCCCGTCGGCTTGCGCCGAAGGCGCAATAAGACGGGCTTCAAAGAGAGCGTGAGCTTCCTTACCGGGGCTAACCGCGCTTTTGCGGTTGGCCCAATGCTCACATATTAGGGAAGGTCTGATTAATTCCCTTTTCTGTCATTGCGAGCCCAGCACCACTTTATTGCAGGAGGAAATTTGTTAAGCAACATGCTTTCGTAATCGAAAGTGGTGCTGGGCGAAGCAATCTCTAAGTTGTTGATTTCCTTGAAGACGAGATTCTACGCTGCGCGAGAATGACGGGTCGGCGAATTAATCAGAGCTTCCCTAATTTTTAGAGGCAACCTAAACGCAAGAAGGCCGGTTGATGCCGAATATCGTGCCAAACATTGTAATCGAGATAAGCAGGGACCGGAGCGTGTCCGAATCCCCGGTTGAGATAGTGGAGAGAAAGGGGCTGGGGCACCCGGACTATATCTGCGACGCCTCGCTTGAGGCGGCCTCGATAGCGCTCTCAAAAGAGTACCTTAAAAAGACCGGAAGGGTGTTGCACTATAACCTTGACAAAGGGCTTCTCGTTGCGGGGCAAGCGGATAAGGGCTTCGGTTACGGCAGGATAGTCGAGCCCATGGAGCTTATCATCGGCGACAGGGCGACCTATTCTTTCGGTAAAGTAAAGTTGCCGGTTGAGGCGATTGTCAAGGATGCCGTGAGGGCGTGGTTTAAGGCGAACCTGCCTCTTGTTGACGTTAAAAGGCATCTGAAGATTCGCGTCGCGTTGGAGCCCGGGTCAGCCGCGCTCAAAGGCATATTCTCGGAGGCGGATGCAATCATGGGCGCAAACGACACGTCAGCGGTCGTCGGGTCCGCGCCGATGACCACGACCGAGACGGCCGTGTACGGGATGGAGCGGCTTATCAATTCAGCCGACTTCAAGGCGCGTTTTCCCGAAACCGGAGCGGACGTGAAGGTCATGGGGGTAAGAACGGCAGACGCTCTCGACATTACCGTTGCCTGTCCGTTTTTCGCGAGGCTTATCAAAAACGAAGGCGAGTATTTCAGGAAGAAGGCCGAGGCGCTCGCCGCCATGCGCGCCTTTGCAAAAAAACTTCCATTCAAGCGCGTATCAATCGGGATCAATACCCTTGACAAACGAGGGCAAGGCGCTCAAGGCGTGTATCTTACGGTGATCGGCACGTCGGCTGAGGACGCGGACTCGGGTCAGGTCGGCAGGGGCAACAGGGTCAGCGGCGTTATTTCCCTTAACCGTCCGTCAGGCGCCGAGGCCGCCGCAGGTAAGAATCCGGTCAGCCACGTCGGCAAGATATACGCGCTGCTGGCGCACCGGATGGCGCACGAGGCGCGCGCGAGCATAAGCGGAATAGCCGAGATTGACATCTGGCTTGTGAGCAAGATCGGCGCGCCCATCAACAGGCCGCATAGGATATACGTTAAGATTCACCCGTCGGAGCAGGGGAGGTCGAAAGTCAGGCAAGCGGCTGTCAAAGAGCAGATTACCCGGCTTATCGCCCGGCGCCTGTCGCGGATCGGCGCGTTTACGTCGGAGCTTATGAGCGGCGTTTATCCGATCTGCTGAAAATCACAAATGCAAACCGAACGGCAAATATCAGCGGGCGGCGTCGTCTTTAGGCGCACAGATTCAGGCGTGGAGGTTGCGCTGATTTCGACCGTGGGCGGCAAGCCTTGGGGTCTGCCCAAGGGGCTTGCCGAAAAAGGCGAGTCCCTTGCAAGAACGGCACACCGCGAGGTCAGGGAGGAGACCGGTCTTGACGGCAGGATAGTTGAAAAGATCGGGCATATAGAATATTTCTATACGCACAAAGACGACGCCGGAACACGACGATACTTCAAGGTCGTCTACTTTTTTCTCATGGAGTATATAGGCGGGGACGTGGCAAACCACGACGCGGAGGTGAGCGAATGCCGATGGTTTCCGATACGAGATGCAATCGGCGCGTTGAGGTACGATGATGAAAAAAAGGCGCTTGAGAAGGCCGTTAAGATTATAAGCGGGATGCAAGGTTGAAGGCCGTGAACCATGACCGTGTAAAAATAAATCCTTTACGTTCACAATTTACGGACATGCATCACGGCAGTTACACGGCCTTTAAGTTTGATTTAAGGCGCAAAATGCCCTATTATACGAATTTAAGCACAATGGTGGGTCTATGCGCGTCGTGTTTTCCAACCTGAGTTTCAAGACGAAGTTTCTCCTTATGATGGTCTCGCTCTTTTCCCTCCTCGTGGTCTGTCTTTTCATACTCTACGCCATGGCCGAACAGGAGCTTATAGAGGAGGTCAGGCATCAGACCGAGGAGCTTTCCACCGCCATTCAATTGAGCGTCGAGGAGATATCGAAGTCGGACGAGGCCGTTGACATCGAGAAGATAAAGGGCATCACCAGCTTCAAGAAGAAGGGGATAAAGGAGCTGTCCGTCATAGACAGCGCCAGAGACGTCATCGCAAGCTCCAATGCGAGTCTGATAGGGAAAAAGTTGAAGCTCAAGGGAGAGAGCTTCAAGACCATTGGAAACGTAACGGAATACACGTCCACCTCGGACGGTCAGAAACGGTTCGACATACTGCTCCCGGTGGTGGTTGACAGGGAGCTTTTGGGCTACGTCCATATCGCCACAGAGTTCGACGATTTTACGGATCTGGCGAGGAGCAATCACCTAAGGCGTCTTACGGCGACTATAATCATATTCGCGATCGGGATACTCCTTACGCTGTATTTCGCAAAGACGTACACCGGGCCTATTCAGGAGATAGCCGACGCGGCGAGGAAGGTGGCGGCAGGGGATATGACCGTGCAACTCAAGGTCAGGGGCTTAGACGAGATAGGCGCGCTTACCAGTAACTTCAACGACATGGTAAGAAGGCTGAGCGACAATAACGCCCTGCAAGAGAAGCTCAAGGAGGCCGAGCAGATGTCCAAGATCGGCGTTTTAGCCTCCGGCATCGCGCATGAGGTGCGAAACCCATTGAACTTCATCAACCTGAGCATAGATCATCTCAGGGTCGCCTACGGCCCGGAGGACGCTTTGAGGCGTGAGGCGTATCTTGCCTCCATCGCGGGCATCAAGTCCGAGATAGACAGGCTCAACGGCATGGTGTCGAACTTCCTTGATTACGGCAGGCGGTTGACGCTCAATCTCAAGCGCATGGACTTGAGGCCGATAATCGCCGAGACGCTTGTCCTCGTATCGGACAGCGCTGGAGCGCAGAACATAACGATTGAGACGATTCAGAGCGATGAGGCCGTGGAGGTTCAGGCCGACTACAGACATTTGAAGACCTGTTTTATAAACATCTTCCTGAACGCGATACAGGCGATGCCGGACGGCGGGAAACTGACGATCAACGTTGCCCTAAGTAACGACAACGGCATTGCCGGCGTCATGGTGAGCGATACCGGATGCGGCATCGCGCCGGAGAACCTGTCCAAGATATTCGAGCCGTACTTCACGACAAAGGAGATAGGCATCGGGCTTGGGCTTGCGCTCACGAGGCGCATCATCGAGGAACACGGCGGCTCTCTTACCATTGAAAGCGAGCAGGGCAGGGGAACCGACGCGAGCATCAAACTGCCGGCGGCCCGCCGCTTGAGCGGAGTGTAATCATAATGAACGGAACCGTGCTCATAGTAGACGACGAAAAGGGACAGAGGGAGATAGTAAAGACCATACTCGAATCCGAAGGGTACGACGTCGGCGTCGCGTCAACGGGCAAAGAGGCGCTTCAAGCCGTGGAGCACGGCAACTTCGACCTTGTGGTTACCGACCTCAAGATGCCGGGTATGGACGGGGCCGAGCTTCTGCGTTCGATCATGCGCGAGCGCCCCGGCCTGAGCGTGGTGATGATAACGGCGCACGGGAGCATCGATTCCGCGGTGGAGGCCATCCGCGACGGCGCCTTCGATTATCTCACCAAGCCGCTCGACAGGGAAAAACTCCTGATAGTCGCGGGCAAGGCCGTTGAGAAGTCAAGACTCGTCGCCGAGAACATCAAGCTCAGGCAGCAGCTTGAAAGACAGTTCAGGCCGGACGGCATCATAGGCAACGACGGCAGGATGAGGGAGATATTCAGGATAATAAGAAAGGTCTCGTCCAGCTCGGCCTCCGTGCTGATCTGCGGCGAGAGCGGCACGGGCAAGGAGCTTATCGCAAGGGCCATTCACAATACAAGCATACGTTCATCATGCCCGTTCATGGCGATAAACTGCGCGGCGATACCGGAAACGCTCCTTGAAACCGAGCTGTTCGGCTATGAAAAGGGCGCATTCACCGGGGCTTACGCGAGAAACATCGGACTTTTCGAGACCGCCGACAACGGTACGATACTCCTTGACGAGATAGGCGACATGACCCTTGCGTTGCAGGCAAAGCTCCTCAGGGTGTTGCAGGAAAAGGAGATAAGAAGGGTAGGCGGAAGCGCGAGCATAAAGGTCAACGTAAGGATAATATCGGCCACCAACAAAGACCTCTCCGTCGAGATAAAGAACGGCAGGTTCAGGGAGGATCTGTTTTACAGGTTGAACGTCATATCCTTCAAGCTTCCCGCGCTCAAGGAGAGAAGGGAGGACATCCCCGAGCTTGTCGGCTATTTCATCAAAAGGCACAATGAAATCGGCGCCGCGGTCGTTACAGGCGTTACCGAAGAGGCCATGAATATATTGATGAACTATAACTGGCCGGGAAACGTCCGCCAGCTCGAGGCGGTAATCGAGCGCGCGGCCATATTGAGCGACGACACGATGATAGACGTCGAGGCTCTGCCTATAGAGATAAAGACGATGCCCGCCACGCTCGGCAGGTTCGACTTCGATATCCCGGACGAGGGCATGTCCTTCGAGGAGTTCGAAAAGGAGATGATAATAAAGGCGATGGACAAATCCAACGGCGTGCTCGGCAAGGCGTCTCAACTGCTCGGCATGAGTTATAGAACCCTTCAGTACCGGCTCAACAAGTTCGGGCTTGTAAAAGAGTCCTTCTCCGCGCGAAAAGGTGCGCTCAATAAACCAAAAGGTTTATCGAGGGATTGACCCGTCCCCGTGCGCCTCGATTTGCGGCGTTTTTGTGTGTTTTTGTGGTTGACGAGTCGGCACGTAAAATGCTATTTTAATAGACTGAGTTCAAGGCATACTTCAGAACAGTCTTATGAAAAAAAGCAAAAGGAGAGAAGGAAATGATGAAGAAGATAGGAACGCTTGGCGTTGTTATGGCGGCCCTGCTTTTTGTGTCGGGTTGCGGCCAGCAACTCAAGCAGGAGAACGAGCAGCTCAAGGGGCAGGTCTCCACGCTGACCGAGGAGAACAACTCGCTGAAGAACAAGGTCGCAGGCCTCGAGAAGGAGACCGCCGACCTCAAGACTCAGAACGCAAACCTTTCCGCCGAGAAGGACGCGCTCAAGAAGGAGCTTGAGGCAAAATCCAAGTCAAAGGCCCCAAAGCCTGCGGCAAAGACCGCGGCACAGAAGAAGCATAAGTAAGCTGCGACCGTCAGTTCATAAAAACCCGCGCGCCTGTCAAAAACAGGCGCGCGGGTTTTTTCATAAAAGCGGTTATTAGTTATCGGTTAACGGTTATCAGTGAAGGTAAAAATAATTGTCCTTAAACCGATAACGGGTCTTTCAAGAAAGGCAGGGGGGCTTTCATTCAATCAAACCTCATGTTATAATACCGAGCCTAATGGGTAATCAAGCCATTACTTTTGCAAACGGGTTGACATGGGTCTTGCAGAGGACATCGTTGTATTGGAATCGAAGATCGCAAGGCTAAAGCTGGAGTATGAGCAGTACTTCATGCGGGTCTTGAGGCGCGAGCCCGCGAACCTTCGCGCGGAGTTGGACAGATTGATGCTTTCCTACTCGGGCATAGTTACCACCAACTCCATGCTCAAGTTCAGGCTCAATAGCGCCATCGCAAAGTACAACGTCTACAGGCAGTATTGGAACAGGACGCTCCGTGAGATAGAGGAGGGCACGTACTCCAGAAGAGGCGAAGGCGGCGTTGTGCCTGCGGCCTCCAACGGCGCGGCAAGGCAGTCTCCGCCGGATGCCGCCGGTGCGCCTGTCGTCTCCGGCGCGGATATAAATGAGGCATATAAAAGCTACATCGCCGCAAAGCGCGAGTGCAATGAACCAACGGACGGCATAACCGCGGAATCGTTTACCAGGAGCATAGAGGCCGCAAGGAAGAAGCTGGAGGCTCAGTACAATACGAGCGAGATCGACCTTAAGGTTTCCATAAAGGACGGGAAGGCAAAGATAAGCATGTTGCCGAAGAAGTGAGCGTCGCCGCAATATGAATCGAGCTACTCCACCTTTATCTTGATTGAATCCCCGACGTCGTCCGGAGTCGAGATGCTTATGGTGTGAGGCCCCCTTTCAGGCTTCCAATATACGTGGTAAGGGGGGGCCGCCTTTTTATACGACTGGCCGTCTATGAACCATTCGACGTGCTTTACCGGTTTATCCGATATAGCCTCAAGTTTGATCTTCTGTTCAGCGCCGCGCTTTTCAAGGATGAATCCGTCGTTAGGGAGGGGATAGGTTATTCTGACCGCGTAGTCGGCGTCAGCGGCGCGGCCTACATGTTTTTTCTCGTCCGCGTTTCCTATCGAATAGCGCCCGTTTTTGCCGATGCGCGCTTCATCCTGCGGGGCATCGAGCGCCGCCGTCGGCATACCCTTTAATCCGTAGTTGCCCGCTGTCCCCGTTTTTTTCTTGTCAAAGACCCATGACGCATAAGCGGCAGGGAGCTTATGAAGAGAATCGGCGTCGTCGTGAAATGAGCAGGTCTTGGTCGGTTCGCCGCCCTTTATAAAAAATTCATCCGTAAGGTGAGGGCAAAAGCGCCCCGGCTTCATCCCTGAGATGCCGCATACCTTTGCGCTGACAACGCCCGCGGGCCGGTCGGGTATCGACGGGGATTTGTTCCTGTACAGCAGTTTCATTACGTCGTTCAATATGGGGCCTGCGCCCTCGGCGCCGCTCAGGTTGAACGTGGGGTTGCCTTCAAAGTTTCCGGTCCATACCCCGACCGTATATTCAGGCGTATATCCGATTGCCCAGCCGTCCCTGTACTTGGTGCTGGTGCCGGTCTTGATCGACACCCGGAAGGGATACCTCATGGCCTCGGCGTTGCCGAACGTGATAAACCTTGCGGACGGGTCGGACAGGATGTCGGAGATGATGAAGGCGGCCTCTTCCGAAAACACGCGCGCCTCATCCGAACCGTGGTCCCGCGTCGTTGACGGGGCAAGCGTGTATTTGAGCGGCCGCAGTACGCCCTTGTTTGCAAGCGCTGCATAAGCAGAGACAAGCCTTTCAATAGTTACCTCGGGGTTGCCGATTACAAGGCCAAGACCGTAGTCGGCCTCTGTCCCGGCCGTGTCATTGACGAGATCCAATTCCTTGAGCAGTTCATAAAAACGCTCCTGCCCAACGGCCTCAAGCATCTTTATGGCCGAGATGTTCAGGGAATTGCCGAGCGCCGTCCGCATAGTAACAGGCCCGTACTCTCTCCGGTCGAAGTTGAGCGGCGCATAATCGCCTTTTTGAGTCTTATATTTTCTCAGGGTGTCCTCAAGGAGCCGCGTCGCGCTCAAGCCGTCATCCAGCGCCATGCCGTAGATGAACGGCTTGAGCGTAGAGCCCGCGGAGCGCGGCGCAATCGTGCCGTTGTTGAATCCCTTGTTTTTTTCATCGAAGGAGATCGATCCGACCGAGGCCAGCGCCTGCATGGTTGGATTATGAATCACCATCACTCCGGCTTGATGCGCGCCTCGGTAGGAAAGCCTCGCATAGTGAGACGAGACGATGCGTTCGGCCTCGGTTTGAACGGCCATGTCAATGGTTGTATCCACCTTGCCGCGCACAGCCGGCGTTCTTTTGACAAGAAGGTCCACGAGATGCGGGGCGTCGTTGGGGAAGGACGGTCTTTGAAATGATAGTTGTTCCGACTTCGCGTGAGCGGCCTGCGTTTCCGTCAAATACCCGGCCTCGGCCATCTGCGTCAGGATACGGTCTTTCCTTGCGAGGAGGCGGGTAATATCCTTGCCATAAGGGTGTAGCCTTCCGGGCGACTTTGGAATGGAGGCAAGAAGCGCGGCCTCTTGGACATCGAGGTCTTTTGCGGGTTTGCCGAAATACGTACGCGAGGCAAGCTCTATGCCGACGATGTTGTTGCCCATGGGCGCGCGGTTCAGATACTGCTCAAGTATCTCGTCCTTGGACAGGGTAAGCTCCATCCTGCCGGCCTTCAATATCTCGATGAGCTTGGCATGGTACGTCTTTTTTCTCGGATGCAGGAGGCGCACCGTCTGTTGGGTGATGGTGGACGCGCCCGACGTGATCCTGCCGGCGACGAGGTTGTCCTTTACGGCCCGCGCAATCGCGGTCAGGTCGAATCCGTTATGGGAATAAAATCTCTGATCCTCGGCTGTAATGAAGGCGTTCTTTACGATGACGGGTATCTCAGAGCCCCTGAGCCATAGGCGCCGCTCGCCTTTTTCATCGGGGATGAAGCGCAGGAGCGCCCCGCTCCTGTCGAAAAACATGGCGTTGTCAAGAAGGAGCAGGGAGTTTTTATCGAAGCCGGAGGCGATGAAAAGATATAAGGCTATCAGCGCGATGGGCGTTGAAAGCAGGAGGACGTATCTCAAAAGGCGTTTTCTTGACATGAGAGATCGGATCGTCGAAAAGGGTCGCCTACCCCTCGATAGAGACATTCGAGGGCAGGCTTGGCTGACGATTACCAATATTGCCCGTGCGGCTTGTCCCCCACTATCTTGCTTCCACCGTTACCTTGCCTGTCGGCGTATAAGAGACGACGCTCGGATCGTACATCATCTGTATCTTGGACGAAGGCATGACGAACTCCCCCTCGATTACGGCGCGCGCGTAGTAACTGTACTGGTATCTGCCGCGCCACGACCTGTCCTTGAAGGCTATCACCCTGTCGTCTCTTATCTCGAAGTAGTTGGGCACGAAACGATAGAAGCCTCCGGCATAATCCCAATCTCCCCAGTAATAACCGTTGTCATCGTCGTCCTCGTCCTGATACTCGCCCTCCTCGTCGTAATGCGCGGCCTTTTTCCGGGAGGGCCTCTTCGGTCTTTATGGCGTTGTTTATGGCCACGAATCCGGCGGGGAGGGGATCGTCAAGGACAAGGTAGTTCGCGTTGTCTCCCTCCACGTCGAGATCCAGCGTAACCTTGACCACGTCGCCGACCTTTATGGCCTTTGACCAGTCGGTATTTTCTATCCTCTTATTTATCGCAAAGCCGTTGGAGTAGCCGTCTTTAGCATAATCGTATCTCGGATACGTGATGGACAGCGAGTATGTTATCGCCGCCTTCGAGTCCACGAATACGCTGATCTCCGGTTTCTTCAGGAAGGAGGCGGCATCAAGGCTATAGATATACGGCCTTTTAGGGTCGAGGGTTATCGCGGTCTCCGGCCAGCCCTCCTGTCTGAGAGTAATCCTTAACGGCGCGTCGGCGAATGAGACGCCCTTGAAATATTCGCCGAGCGCCGCGAGCGACCAGCCTGTGTCGCTCGTGGAGGTCCAGATGCCTTCCTTGTTGACGCCGCCCATAAGCTGAGCGGCGAGGTTGCCGACAATCGCTTCTTTCGGGATGATTGCGTTGGCGGCTAAGAGCGCAATGGCCGGCTCTCTGTAGCGGTTTTTTTGATTGTCGCTGTCGCGGCTTCAGCCTGCAATAAGAAGGAGGAGGCGTCGCCAACCCATGCTGTATCGGCAAAGCCTGAGCCGGTAAACGCCACAGGCACGGTTCGAGAGACGTCGATTGAGGCGAAGCCCGTTGAGACTGTGGTTGTGCCGGACAACGTGAAGACAAAGTTCAAGGACGTCAAGATAGATGTCTTGAGCAGGCAGGACAACAAAAAGACCGTCGTTAACGTGCCCATAGGAGGCGCGTCAACCGTATCAGGCATGACGATAACGGTCAAGAACTTTTTGCCTGACTTCAAGATGGAAGACGGCAAGATAACCTCAGCGTCAAACGAGCTCAATAATCCGGCGGCCTACATAACCGTGGCAGAAGGCGGCAAGGAAATATACGCGGGCTGGTTCTTTGCCAACCATCCTTCCATGAACCGTTTCGATCATCCGAACTTCGAGGTAACGCTGGCGGGGCACGGGAAATAAAATAAGGGAAGCTCTGATTAATTCGCCGACCCGTCATTCTCGCGCAGCGTAGAATCTCGTCTTCAAGGAAATCAACAACTTAGAGTCAGAGGTTCCCTAAGAAGAAAGACGCCCGCATTACTTTGCCTCGCAATAAAAAAATCGCCAAAAGGGCGATTTTTTTGCTTTTTTACCTGAAAAAAAGTCCGGCAGGATGTTACCGTTTTGCAACTCGTTCCCAAGCCGGAGCTTGGGAACGAGCGCGAATTAAAAGTTTTTGGCTCACCTTTTTTACAAAAAAGGTGAGTTACCGGCCGCCTTCCTTCACCCGTATTCTCGTCATGTTAAGTTCGATGTTGTCAACGGTTGCCATGTATTGAGGGTCTTCGGGCAAGAGCGTCTGCATGGCCTCTTCCGATTCGGCAAGGGCGCTTCGCGCCGCGTCAAGGTCGATCTCATCGGCGGTCTCGGCAACGTCAACCAAGAGGAGCGTTCTTTCGGAGTTCACCTCTGCGTAGCCCTTGCCGACGGCGAGGGTGCCGGCTTCGGAGCCTGATTTGTATGTAAGCACGCCCGGCGCAAGGATCGTCGTGAACTGCGTATGCCCGGCAAGCACGCCGAACTCGCCCATGGCCCCCGGGGCTTGAACCTCGGTAACCTCTTTTGAAAAGAGCCGCTTTGCGGGCGTTACTATCTCAAGCCGGAATGTGTCGGCCATTATATAGAAACCTTTATCTTTTCGGCCTTTTCAAGCGCCTCTTCTATGGGCCCGACCATGTAAAACGCCTGTTCAGGGATGTCGTCGTACTTGCCGTCCGCGATGTCGCTGAAGCCTGAGATGGTGTCCTTGATGCCGACGTATTTGCCGGGCGCGCCCGTGAACTGTTCCGCCACGAAGAACGGCTGGGACAGAAAGCGCTGTATCTTCCTTGCCCTTGCCACCACGAGTTTGTCGTCCTCGGACAACTCGTCCATGCCGAGTATGGCTATGATGTCTTGAAGGTCCTTATACTTCTGGAGCACCTGCTGTACCTTACGGGCTATGGCGTAGTGCTCATCCCCTACTATCTGCGGGTCGAGTATCCTTGAGGTCGAGTCGAGCGGATCGACCGCCGGGTATATGCCAAGCTCGGCTATCTGACGCGAAAGAACGGTGGTTGCGTCAAGGTGCGCGAAGGTAGTGGCAGGGGCAGGGTCTGTCAGGTCGTCCGCCGGCACGTATATGGCCTGCACCGAGGTGATCGAGCCTTTTGTCGTCGAGGTGATGCGCTCCTGAAGCTCTCCGACGTCGGTTGAAAGCGTGGGCTGATACCCGACTGCGGACGGTATCCTGCCAAGAAGCGCCGAGACCTCGGAATTGGCCTGCACGAATCTGAATATGTTGTCGATGAAGAGGAGCACGTCCTGATTCTGCTCGTCCCTGAAGTACTCGGCAACGGTAAGCGCGGTGAGCGCGACTCTGGCCCTTGCGCCCGGCGGCTCGTTCATCTGCCCGTACACGAGCGCGGCCTTGTCTATGACGCCGGACTCCTTCATCTCCATCCACAGGTCGTTGCCTTCCCTTGTCCTCTCGCCGACGCCGCCGAAGACCGAAAAGCCGCCGTGCTGTTTGGCGACGTTATTGATAAGCTCCATGATCAGAACGGTCTTGCCGACTCCGGCGCCGCCGAACAGGCCGATCTTGCCGCCCTTAAGGTACGGGGTAAGGAGGTCTATGACCTTGATGCCCGTTTCGAACACCTCAATGGTCGTTGACTGCTGATCGAACGTCGGCGCGGCGCGGTGTATCTCATAAGTCTTTTCCGCCTCGACCGGGCCGAGCTGGTCAACGGGTTCGCCTATGACGTTTATGATCCTGCCGAGCACCGCCTTGCCGACGGGGACGGCTATGCCGCCCCCGGTGTCCATGGCCTCGTGGCCGCGCACAAGGCCTTCCGTGGCGTCCATTGCTATGCAACGCACCGTGTTCTCTCCGAGGTGCTGGGCTACCTCGACCACGAGGTTCCATTTTTCATTGGATATGCTGGCGTTCGTTACCTTTACCGCGTTATAGATGGCAGGGAGCTTTCCCGGCTGGAACTCGATGTCGAGCACCGGGCCTATGACCTGCGTTATCCTGCCGATGTTGGGTGTGGACATGTATGAAAAGCCTCCTTTTTATAGCTATATGTCATATATAGGCAATATATTTTTCTTGACAACTGTCTGACACTTGTCTAATATTAAATCAGATAAAGCCCCCATCGTTGCACCGCAACAATGGGCATATTAACTCCAAGGGGTTGAAAGCAATTTCAACCCCTTGCTTATTTTACGACAGCCAACAGTCTTTCAAAAAGGCTGCATCTAAGTCTACAAACTTATCGCATACCCGCATTAACTGCTTTGAATGCCCCATATTAACATAAGCATTCTCAACATGCTTACCTAAATCTTTTACTCCCTTAATGGCTTTCTCAAAATCTCCATCTCCTGACACTAAGATTGCAGTATCATAAATATTCTTAAATCCCATCGTCAGCATATCAACTGCTATTGATACATCTATGCCTTTTTCATTATGGGATACAATGCGTTCACTTGCTTTACAATTTGAACATATTGCGGCTCTTTCTCTTCTAACCAACCTTCCTAAAGTCGTCTCAAAGTATTGAATTTTATCCAGATACGAAAAAATTTTTTGTTGTTCCTTATAGCGAATGGGATCTTCATTTTGATCGACAGGGACATTATAATAATATGTCCTTACAAGTTTTCTTCCATTGGCGAGTTTGTGTGCGATTTTTCCGAAATCCACCTTTGTTTTTTTGTGGCTTGTTTTTAGTCCGTGATAAAAATTACTGCCGTCTATAAAAATTACAACCCTCTCTTCGGTTGGCATTCCCTATACCTCCGAACTTAGATGTTCTGGATATGCAAATACCATTACTTCAACGCCTCTGCCCCGCCGATAATCTCCATCAGCTCCTTGGTGATGGCCGCCTGACGGAGCCTGTTGTACTTGAGCGTAAGAGCGCCCATCATCTGAGTGGCGTTCTTCGAGGCCGAGTCCATAGCCGTCATGCGCGCGCCGTGCTCGCTCGCGGCCGATTCGAGCATTGCCTTGAATACCTGAATCTGAACGTACCTCGGAAGAAGCGATGAGAGCAGAGCTTCCCTGGACGGCTCGAATATAGGCTCTATGCCGTGCTTTTCCTGAGCCTCTTGATTCTCAGCCTCCGCAGGCGGCGTGGAAATAGGCAATATCCTCTGCGCCACGGGGCGTTGCGTGAGCGCTGATTTGAACTCCGTGTATACCATGTATACTTCCTTGACCTCGCCCTTGAGAAACGACTCCATGACGACCTCGGCTATCTTGACCGCGTCCGCGTATTGCGGCCGTTTAGAGCCTAACGGCCTTGACTGGAGGATGCTTGCGGAACTCCTCTTGAAGTATTCGACGCCCCTCCTGCCGAGAAGGTAAAGATTCGTGTCGGAGGCGTCCCTTTCGCGCAGGAATCGTTCGACCGTCCGCAGGATCACGGCGTTGAAACTGCCGCAAAGCCCCCTGTCCGAGGTAAGCAGTAAGGCCGCCACCTTGTTTGTCTCAGCCTTTGAGCTGAGGAGAGGGTGGCTGTCGGGTGAAGCGGTGGAGGACAGGGACAACGTCAACTCCTGTATGCTCGCGGCATAAGGCCTGGCCGCGGTTATCTCGTCTTGCGCCCTTTTGAGCTTTGCCGCCGAGACCATCTTCATGGCCTTGGTTATCTGTTTGGTGTTCTTGACGCTCTTTATGCGTCGTTTTATGTCTTTAAGCGATGGCATTTATGGTTTCCAGTCCTTACCTTTCTTGAAAGAAAGGCAGGCCCCCCGATAGAGACATTCCCTCGATAGAGACATTCGAGGGCAGGCTTAGGCAGGCTCCGATACCGTGTACGTGAACCGTGTAAAATCTTTTACCGTCACGGACAACGGTCACGGTTCACTGTAGTTATTTCTGTTCCGCTACGAACAGTCCCTTGAACTCGTCAAGCGCCTTGTTCAGTCTTTGCTTGAGATCGGCGTCTATGTTCTTCTTATCCCGAACCTCGTTTAATACGTCCGAGCGTCTGGATTCGAAGAAGTCCATAAGCCCCTCCTCGTACCTCTTGAGCGCGCTTGTCGGATATGAGTCGACGTACCCGTTGGTGGCCGCGTAGATTACGATGACCTGCTTTTCGACCGGAAGCGGCTTGTACTGCCCCTGTTTCAATATCTCCACGAGCCTTGCGCCCCTTGCAAGCTGTTTTTGAGTGGCAGGGTCCAAGTCTGAGCCGAACTGAGCGAATGCGGCAAGCTCCCTGTACTGGGCAAGCTCAAGCCTCAAGGTTCCCGCGACCTGCTTCATGGCCTTTATTTGCGCCGAGCCGCCGACGCGGGAGACCGAAAGCCCGACGTTGATGGCCGGCCTTATGCCGGAGTAGAAAAGGTCGGTTTCAAGGTAAATCTGTCCGTCGGTAATGGATATGACGTTTGTCGGGATGTAGGCCGATACGTCTCCTGCCTGCGTCTCGATTACCGGAAGCGCGGTAAGCGAGCCGCCGCCAAGCTCGTCCGATAGTTTAGCGGCCCTCTCGAGAAGCCTTGAGTGGAGATAAAAAACGTCCCCGGGATATGCCTCGCGTCCCGGCGGTCTTCTCAAAAGGAGGGACAACTGTCTGTAGGCCACGGCGTGTTTGGAAAGGTCGTCGTATACGATGAGCGCGTGCTTGCCGTTGTCCCTGAAGTACTCGCCGATGGCGCATCCGGTGTACGGGGCGATGAACTGCAACGGAGCAGGGTGCGAGGCCGTTGCTGCGACCACGACCGTATAGTCCATTGCGCCGAACTGCCTGAGTTTTTCCACTATCTGCGCCACGGTGGACTGTTTTTGCCCGATGGCCACGTATATGCAGAAGACGTCAAGACCCTTCTGGTTGATTATGGTGTCTATGGCGACCGCGGTTTTTCCGGTCTGCCTGTCTCCGATGATAAGCTCCCGTTGACCGCGTCCGATGGGTATCATGCCGTCTATGGCCTTGATGCCGGTCTGGAGCGGCTCCTTGACCGACTTTCTCGCGACGATGCCCGGGGCCTTTATCTCGACGCGCTTCATCTCTGCGGCTTCGATAGGCCCTTTGTCGTCAATGGGCTGGCCAAGGGCGTTGACGACCCGGCCCATGAGAGAGGCGCCCACCGGAACCTCGACTATCTTTCCGGTGCGTTTTACCGTGTCGCCTTCCTTGATCGTGTGGCACTCGCCGAGGATGGCCGCGCCGACGTTATCCTCCTCAAGGTTCAAGACCATGCCGTATATCTGTCCCGGAAACTCCAACAGCTCTCCGGCCATGGCCTTTTCAAGGCCGTATATCCTGGCTATGCCGTCGCCGACCGAGATGACGGCGCCGACCTCTTTTATGTCAATCTCTTTTTCAAAGCCCTGTATCTGCGTCTTTATCAGCTGGCTTATCTCTCCGACGTTTATCATGACTTCATATCGCCCCTTCCAATATTTTTTCCTTCATCCGTTCGATTTGAGTCTTGAGGCTGCCGTCGAGTATGGTGTTGCCGACCTTCACGACCATGCCCCCGATGAGCGAGGCGTCCTTGGAGCAGGAAACGGCCGCCTCCTTGCCGGTTGCCGCGCTTATCTTCTTTTTTATCTCGTCAAGCGCCGCGGCGTCCATGTCGACCGGGGATAGCACGGTTACCCGAATCTTGCCGGAAATGTCGTCTTCAAGCCTTGAGTATGCCTCGGCTATATCGGCAAGGAGGCGCAGTCCGCGCGTCTTGACAAGGATGCCGAGAAAGCGCTCCACGGGTTTTGACAGCTTGAGAGAGGCCGAGACCTTTTCCGTCAGGCCGAGCCGGTCTTCAACGGGGAACATCGGATTCATAAGCGTCTTATATAGCTCCGGCGCGGATTCAAAGGCCGCGTACACGGTGCGGACTTCCTTGCCGTACGCGCCGACCTCGCCGGTTTCGGAGGCGATCTCGATGAGCGCTCTTGCGTATCTTCTTGCAACGGATGTCTTCATCTAATTGAGCCTTAGTTTTTCGATGTTGTCTTTTACGAGTCTCTGTTGATCCGTGGGCGTGAGTTCTTTCTTGAGTATTTCCTCGGCAAGCTTGGAAGCAATCTCCGTCGCCTCCCGCCGCAGTTCTATCTTCGCCTTCTTTATCTCCTGCGCCGCCGTTGCTCTTGCTTGTTCCATGAGCCTTGTCGCCGCGGCCTCGGCCTCTTTTATTATGCGTGCGCGCTCCGATGCGCCTTCTATCTCAAGCTCCTTTAATACGTCGGATACGTTTTTTTCGAGTTCGCCGAGTTTGTCCCTGTACTCCGCGGCCCTTATCTCGGCCGTCTTCTTGGCCTCCTCGGCGCTCTTGAGAGCTTCTTCTATGTCAACGCTTCTCTTGTTGAGGAGTTTGCCTATGACCTTCTTCCATATTATAACAATGCCGACGACAAGGATGGCGAAGTTAATAACCTTCCAGAGCATCCCGCTATCCGCCTTATGAGCGGCGCCTTCGCCGCCGGTTGAGGCCATGACAAGCGCGGGCGCGAGGGTAAGCGCAAAAAGCGCGAGCATTACGGCGATGTTTCTGTCAAGCATCTTCGAGGCTATCGAGCGTGATAAGCGATGAGCCTCGTCCTTGACCGATACCCTGATCGATGCGACGTTTTTTTCAAGTTCGGTCTTGAGGCGCGCCGCCTCTTTCTCAGCCGTGGCGCGCGCCTTGTCCAGCATATCTTTTTCGCAGGCGCGCGCCTCCTGCCTCAATCTGTTTTTTTCCTCAGCGCCTTTTATTGCCGCCTCTTTGAGCTTCTTTTCGTAAGCGGCTACGCCGTCAGCCACTTCTTTATCCATGTCGGAGGCCTTCTTGAGCGCGCCAACGGTCTTTTCGTCGCGTTCCGCAAGGAGTTTCAAGACGGGTTTGTACAGCAGTCTGTTGAGGATGGGCAGAAGGATTACGAATCCGATCATCTGATAAAGCAAGGTAATGTCGAGCGTTAACATTGAAACTCCTCTATAAGTCGGCAAGACGCGGCAGACCCAAGCGCAGGCGCAATGGGTTGTCCATCGAATGACTTTTTGCTGTTCAGAACAGAGTATTCCTAACATACGGCAAAGTTTGTTGTCAAGGAATTAATGTATGCGGCCTCTATGTTATTGTGTTTTTTCCGGCTGCGGCAGGACCGTTTCGTATAGGCCGGTTATGAGGGGCAAACAAAAGCGGCGCGCCATGCGCGCCGCTTTTGGCCGTCGGCAAGGATAATTACTTCGAGGGCTTCGTCTCCTCTTTTTTCTCATCGCGCTTTTTCATCATCTCTTCATGGTGCTTGGTCATCTCCTCATGATGCTTGGCCATATCGTCCATCATCGCGTCCGTCCTCCTCATCATCTGTTCGAGCGTCTTTTTCTGCTCAGGCGTGGGCGTGTGGTTCATATCCTTCATCATCCCCATCATGCCCTTCATCATGCCCATCATTTCCTTCATCATCCCGTGGAGCATCTTGTGCTTCTCCTGCATCTCCTTGGGGCCGCCCATGCCCATCATCCCGTGTCCCTCGCCCTTCATCTCGGCCATGGCCGGGGCAGCAACGTATAGCATGACGGAGAAGAGCAGCATTGCAGCCAAGATTCTTTTCATAGTTTGAGACCTCCTTGTTTGATTGTGCTATTATACACGACTTTTCGGGATTGTGGAGGGGGGACTTGCTTTGAGCCGGTTCTTTGCTGTAATATCCGGGCAATGGCGATCTTCATAACATTCGAGGGCGTGGAAGGGTGCGGCAAATCCACGCAGGCTGAGCTTCTAAAGGGGCATCTTGAGGCCGTCGGGCGAAAGGTTGTCGCGGTCAGGGAGCCGGGCGCGACGCCTGTAGGCGAGAAGATTCGCTCCATACTCGTGGGTTCGGAAGGCGAGGGGATGAGTCCGCTGACCGAGCTTTTTTTGTACGAGGTGTGCAGAGCAGAGCTTGTTCACAAGGTTATAAAGCCCGCCCTTGAAGCCGGCGTTGACGTTATATGCGACAGGTTTACCGATTCAACCCTTGCCTATCAGGGCTGGGGCAGGGGTCTTGACGTCGGCGTCATAAAACGGCTCAACTCCATTGCCACGAGCGGCCTTGTCCCTTTTGTCACGTTCTTTCTCGACTGCCCGCCGGAGGTTGGTTTAGGCAGGGCGTTCAAGAGGATGCGCCAAGGAACCCCTGAAGACCGTTTTGAAAAGGAGGCGCTCTCCTTTCACTCCAGCGTTAGAAAAGGGTTCATGGAGCTTGCCGCTCAAGAGCCGGACAGGGTGAGGATAATAGACGCCAACCGCGATATATCTTTAATACACGGCGAGATATGTGATATTATAAAAAGATGCGTATCTCGGAAATCATAGGACACGAAAGGGAGATAAACGCGCTGTGCGCCTCGTTCAAGGGCAACAGGTTCGCTCATGCCTATCTGTTCGCGGGGCCGGACGGGGTCGGCAAGCGGATGGCCGCAAGGGCTTATGCGGCGTTTCTTAACTGCACGGCCGGACTTGACGACTCATGCGGGGTCTGCCGCTCATGCGTTGCCGTCGCGTCAGGGGCGCATCAGAACGTAATCGAGATATGGCCGACCGACAAAGACGGGGACAAGGACTTGAACGGCCTTATAAAGGTCGACGCGATACGGGACGTTCAATCAAGGTTGAGATGCAGGATCGAGTCCGGCATGAAGGTCGTCATAGTGGAGGCCGCGGACAGGTTCATGCCGCAGGCCGCCAACGCCTTTTTGAAGACCCTTGAGGAGCCGCCCGAGGCGACCGTAATTTTTCTTGTTACGGCGCGTCCGTTCGCGCTCTTGCCCACGGTGTTGAGCCGTTGCCAGAGGGTGAACTTTGCCCCGCTTGACGTCAAGAAGGTTGTTGATTACCTTGTCGATAAAAAATCTTATCCGTCTTCGGAGGCGGGCTTGGCTGTCCGTATGAGCGAAGGGTCGATATCAAAGGCAATGGCGTGGCTTGATGACGGGCAGGGCATGCTGCGTCTTCAATTGGCGGAGGCGCTCGGTCGGTTGACCGGACAGGACGCGGATCAAGCGCTTAGATTGGCCGACGAACTCTCGAAAAGAGATGACATTGACGAGGCGCTTGAGGCGTTCAAGGTCTGGTACAGGGACATGGCCGTAGCCTGTAACAAGGGCGGGGCGTCCCATGAAATATTGCGGGCAATCGCCTGTTATTCGGCCATAAACGCGGCTCAGGAAGAGATACGCCCGCCGCGCAACGCGAATAAGCTCCTTGCGATGGAGACGTTGGTTTTGAAGCTGGCGGGGCGCTGAAAGGCGAGCAAATAAGGAGAGGCTTATAGATGATCTATCTAACGGGCGTCAGGTTCAGGCGGGCAAGCAAGGTCTACGACTTCGACGCCAACGGCCTTGATTTGAAAATAGGCAATACCGTTATAGTCGAGGTGGAAAAGGGTCTCGGCATCGGCGTCGTGTCCAAACCGCCAAGGGAGGTCGACCCGGTCGTCATGCAGCGCCATGTCAGAAAGGTGGTGCGAAAGGCCGACGCCGTAGACATGGAGCGCAACGTCTTCAACACCGAGAGGGAACGCGAGGCCATGAGGCTTTGCAGGGAAAAGATTGCCAAGTACAAGCTCCCGATGAGGCTTATCCGCGTGGAGTACATGTTCGACTCCAGCAAGGCGGTCTTCTACTTTACCTCCGAGAACAGGGTGGACTTCCGCGAGCTTGTAAAAGACCTGGCAAGCGGCTTTCACACACGCATAGAGATGCGTCAGGTGGGCGTGAGGGACGAGGCGAAGATGCTCGGCGGGCTTGGCCCGTGCGGCAGGGAGCTTTGCTGTTCCGGTTTTTTATCCAGCTTCGAGCCGGTTACGATAAAGATGGCGAAGGATCAGAACCTTGCGCTCAATCCGGCCAAGATATCCGGCATCTGCGGCAGGCTCATGTGTTGTCTGTCCTACGAACACGCGATGTATAAGGAAGAAAAACGCCTCAAGGTGAAAGATAAGGATAGCGTCGGCGGCCATAACTGCGGAGGCTGCGGAAAACATCCGGCGCTCGTTGAAACGCCGTTGCCGGCTAATACGAGCGATAAAGGAGCCTGACCGACTAATGGCTCCATTAAATCAGGACGCAAAACGCTTCTACGTTACCACGCCCATCTACTACGTCAACGACGCGCCGCACATCGGCCACGCCTACACGACCGTTTCCGCGGACTGTCTTGCGAGGTTCAAAAGGCTAAAGGGGATGGACGTCTTATTCCTTACCGGCACGGACGAGCACGGCGAGAAGGTTCAAAAGGCGGCCTTGTCTGCCGGGCTCAGCCCCATCGAATTTGCGGACAAGGTTAATCTGCGCTTTGTCGAACTCTGGAAAAAACTCGACATCTCCAACGACTCATTTATTCGCACGACCGAGGAGAGGCACAAGAGGGCGGTAAAGGCGTTTTGGAAGGTCATAAGCGAGAAAGGACTCATCTATAAGGGAGAGTACGAGGACTGGTACTGCACCCCGTGCGAAAATTTCCTTACCGAGACCCAGCTTGCGGCCGGAAAATGTCCCGACTGCGGCAGACCGGTTCAAAAGTTAAAAGAGGAGAGCTACTTTTTTAAGCTCTCCGACTACGGCGGCGTGTTACTTGATGCGATAAACTCCGGCGAGCTCGTCATCCAGCCGGACTCCAAACGCAACGAGGTAACGTCCTTTCTCAAGGATGGGCTCAGAGATCTCAGCATAAGCAGGACGACCTTCTCGTGGGGCATCCCGGTGCCCGGCGACGACAAGCACGTCATGTACGTCTGGTTCGACGCGCTCACAAACTACCTTTCGGCAACCGGCTATCCTGATGTTGCATTGCGCTGGCCTGTTGACGTGCACATAATCGGCAAGGACATACTTAGATTTCATGCCGTGTACTGGACCGCGTTTTTAATGGCCGCAGGACTGGCGCTTCCGAAAAAGATATTCGCCCACGGCTGGTGGACCATTGACAACGAGAAGATGAGCAAGTCAAAGGGCAACGTGGTTGACCCTCAAGCAGTGGTTGACAGGTATGGCGTTGACCAGTTTAGGTACTTTCTCATGCGCGAGGTGCCGTTCGGACTTGACGGCGACTTCTCCATAAAGGCGCTTGAAGGCAGGATAAACGCGGACCTTGCAAACGACCTTGGAAATTTGTTGAGCAGAACGGTTTCGATGATTGAAAAATACAGGAAAGGCGAAGTCCCGTCCGAGTGCGCCTCTCATGCGCTTGATACCGGAAGATACCTGAAAGACGCGCTCCCGGATATGGCAAAGACGTATGCGGGGAACATGGACGCCCTTGAGTTTCATAAAGCGCTTGACGTTATCTGGGTCTTTGTCCGAAAGCTCAACGCCTTTGTAGACGAGGCGGCCCCGTGGAAACTCGCCAAGGAGGAGGGAGCGGCACAGGCGAGGCTCTCCAACGTCCTTTATACCCTTGCCGAGGGTTTGAGGATAATCGCGGTGTGCGCATATCCGTTCATGCCGTCATCCGCTGAGAAGATGTGGCTCTCGCTTGGCATGGATGCCCGGATTGCGAACGTTGATTTCGATAAGGCCACGGCATGGGGCGGTCTCAAGGACGGCCTTCGCGTGCAAAAGGGCGCGTCGCTTTTCCCGAGGATAGAGTAAGGGAAGGTCTGATTAATTCGCTAACCCGTCATAAACCGTCATTCTCGCGTAGCGTAGAATCTCGTCTTTAAGGAAATCAACGACTTGGAGATTGCCGCGCCCAGCACCACTTTGTTGCACGAAGGAATTTGCCAAGGAACACGCTTTCATAATCCAAAGTGGTGCTGGGCTCGCAATGACAAAATAGGAATAAATCGGAGCTTCCTAAGGGTAACCTTCTTTCGTTCCGTTAAGCAAGACGGCAGGGTAATCCCCTGCCATATATTTTTTTGAAGGACACCGTAGATACAATGGAAAAACCGTTGTTCATAGACACCCACGCGCATCTTGACGATGCGCGTTATGACGCTGACAGGGAAGCCGTGGTACAGAGGGCAAAGGACGCTGGTCTTAAAAACGTCATAACCATAGGCTGCTGGAACGCTAAACGCGGCTTTGACGGGCCGCTTTCCATAGTTCGCGATAACGCATTCGCCTATCTCTCCCTTGGGGTCCATCCGCATGAGGCCGGACAGGTCGGAGACGACGTATTCGCCCTCATAAGACGCCTTGCGCTTGACGAGGCCAACAGGGTAGTGGCGCTCGGCGAGACAGGGCTTGACTATCATTATGAACATTCGCCGCGGGACAAACAGAAGGCCGTCTTCATAAAACATATCCGGTTGGGCCGGGAGTTAAACCTCCCCCTTATTATCCATTCAAGGGAGGCGGACAAAGACACGATGGAGATACTCGAATCCGAAGGCGCCTCCTCCATCGGCGGCGTGTTTCATTGCTTCTCAGGCGACGCGAGCATTGCGCGCAAGGCGCTTGACATCGGTTTTTATCTGTCGTTTGCAGGCATCATTACGTTCCCGAAGGCCGACGCGGTGCGTGAGGTTGTACAGACTGTGCCCATTGAAAGGATGCTCATAGAGACCGACTGCCCCTACCTTGCCCCATCGCCGCACAGGGGCAAGAGGAATGAACCGGCCTTTGTCGTGCGCACGGCTCAGGAAATAGCAAAGATAAAGAAGATGAGCGTTGCCGACGTTGCGCGCATAACCACGGCGAACGCGGAAGGGGTTTTCGGCCTTGAAAAGCGTGAGGCGATAAAGATAGCCTACCCGATAAGAAACTCCCTTTATCTCAACGTGACCAACAGGTGCTCGAACCATTGCTCTTTCTGCGCCAAGTTCAAGTCATACACGGTCAAGGGGCATTATCTGAGGCTCAAAGAGGAGCCGTCCTTTGAGGAGGTTTTGAAGGCGATAGGGGATAATCCCCTCAAGTACGATGAAATAGTCTTTTGCGGTTTCGGCGAGCCGCTCCTGAGGCTTGACCTCGTAAAAAAGATCGGACTGCATCTCAAGAAGATGGGTTGCAGGATACGCATTGACACCGACGGTCTTGCCAACCTCGTGCACAATAGAAATATTTTGCCTGAGCTTGGCTTTGTTGACGTAATATCGGTAAGCCTCAACGCGCCTGATTCGGCGGCTTATCAGAGGCTCATCAAGACGCCGTTCGGCGAGGCGGCCTATCCGGCGATACTGTTTTTTCTCCGCGAGGCAGGCAAGCACATCGCAAAGGTGGTCGCAAGCGTGGTTGCCGTGCCCGGGCTCGACGTGGAGGCGTGCAGAAAGGTCGCCGAGGACGAGCTTGGCGTGGCTTTCAGGGTAAGGGAGTACGACAACGTAGGATAAAATACCGTGTAACTACCGTGTCCGTGACCGTGAACCGTGAAAAGATTTTTTTTATACGGTCAACGGACACGGTTCACGGTACTATCTATCTATGTTCAGATCAGGCTTCATAGCCATAGTCGGCAGGCCCAATGCCGGAAAGTCAACGCTCCTCAACGCGCTGTTGGGCGAGAAGATAGCTATCGTTTCTCCAAAGCCCCAGACCACGAGGACAATCATAAGGGGCATAAAGACAAGCGTGGACAGTCAGATGATATTCGTGGACACCCCGGGCATCCACAAGGGCACATCCCTTTTGAACGCCTCGCTCGTGGCCGGGGCACGGGCCGCACTCAAGGATGCGGACGCGATAGTCTATCTTTTCGACGTTGCCTCAAAACCACACGAAGACGACGAGATTATAATGGAGACGCTCAAGAAGCTGCGCTCCCCAATCGTGCTTGCGTTGAACAAGGTTGACAAGCTGGAAAAGAAGTTGCTTTTGCCGATGATAGACGGGTTTTCCAAACGCATGAACCTTGCCGCGATAGTGCCGGTGTCGGCCTTGAAGCGCACGGGACTCGACGCGCTTGTCCATGCGCTCTCCGGTCTTTTGCCGGAAGGCCCAAGATATTTTCCGGACGATCAGCTTACCGATTCAACGGAACGCTCGATAGCCTCGGCCATCATAATGGAAAAGGTCTTTCTGAACACGTCCAAGGAGATACCGTACTCGGTCGCCGTTACTATTGACAAGTTTGAGGAGAAGAAGTCCAAAGGCGTCGTAGCCATAACCGCTACGATCAACGTGGAACGCGACTCGCAAAAGGGCATAGTCATAGGTAAGGGCGGAAGCATGTTAAAGCGCATAGGCACAAGCGCGAGGCTTGATATGGAAAGGATGCTTGCCAAAAAGGTCTTCCTTGAGCTGTTCGTGTCCGTGCGTAAGGACTGGACCAAAAAGCCGGGCGCATTGAAGGAGTTCGGGTATTAACCTGCCTTTTTTGAAAAAAAGGCAGGCTGAAAAACTTTAATAGGGAATAAACAGCCGGGCTGATGAATATGAATATTGCCCGTGCGGCAAGCAGATGAAACCAATAGTCGCCATAGTAGGACGCCCCAACGTGGGCAAGTCAACGCTGTTCAACAGGCTCATCGGCAGGAAAAGGGCGGTTACGGCCGACGAGCCGGGCGTTACGCGGGACTTGAACTACGGAGACGCCGTGGAGCGCGGCGTTCCGTTTACGCTCATAGACACCGGAGGGTTCGATTCCGCGAGCAATGACGACATCATGGTTCAGGTGCGCGAGCAGGCAGCCATTGCCGTAGAGGACGCGGACGTTATCGTCTTTGTCATGGATGGGCGCACAGGGCCGACGTCTCAGGACAAAGACCTTGTCAGGATGCTCAGGAAGTCCGGCAAGCCGGTGATCTATGCGGCCAACAAGCTCGACACGCCTTCGCGGGCCGAGTCGACCGCGGACTTTTATTCCCTTGGCATCTCCGAGGTGTTCGGCGTCTCCGCGGAGACCGGCATAGGGCTTAATGATCTGCTTGACGCGGTAATCGAAAGACTGCCTTCGCAAGACGTCTCCGATGAAGCCGATGAGCGCGTGAAGGTCGCCATAGTCGGCAGGCCGAACGCCGGAAAGTCTTCGCTCCTCAACAGGCTCATCGGCAAGAAGCGCTCCATCGTAAGCGATAAGGCCGGAACCACGAGGGACTCGATAGACACGGCTTATGAACTTTACGGAAAGAAGTACCTGTTCATAGATACCGCAGGCATAAGGCGAAAGGGCAGGATCAGCAGAACCGTAGAGGGATACTGCGTCGTGGAGGCGATAAGGAGCATAGAACGCTCAGACGTGGCCATCCTTGTCATTGACGGCAAGGCCGGGCCAACGGTTCAGGACGAGAGCATAGCGGCAATCATAGACGAAAATAAGCGGGCCTGCATAATAGTGGTCAACAAGTGGGATCTGGTCGAGAAGGAGACCATGACCACGGTTCACGTAACGGACACGCTGCGCGAGCGGATGCCGTTTCTGACTTTTGCCCCGGTCGTCTTTACCTCCGCTCTTACCGGACAAAGGGTCGCGAACGTCTTTTCCATAATCTCCGCGGTCGTTGATCAGAATATGACGAAGGCGGCCACAGGAAGGCTCAACGCCGCGCTTGAGATGATTGTAAGACGGCATAGACCCGCCTCGTTCAAGGGCAAGGAGGTCAAGTTTTACTACGCGGCCCAGACCGGGGTAAGCCCGCCGTCGTTCCTTATATTCACCAACAGACCGGCCGGGGTGGAGGAGTCCTATAAACGCTACCTTGCCAACGGATTGAGAGAGCATCTTGGTCTGGAGTTATGCCCCATAAGGCTCTCCTTCAGGTCAAGGCATGAATCATAATGAAGGCTGTAGGCTGTTAGGTTAAGGAATTTTTGATTTATTCCTTTTCTGTCATTGCGAGGAGCGCTTTTGCCCAGCGGCATCCTCGTAATTCGCTGATTTACCAAAGAACGGGATTCTTAGCTGCGCGAGAATGACGCGCACGGGAATCAATCAGAGATACTTTAATCAGACGTTCCTTATATGAAAAAACTTTTCCATGACATCTGGAAGGGCATAGGCGTCTTCCGCGAGGCCGACTGTTTCAACAGGGCCGCGGCAATATCCTTCTACGCCCTGTTCTCGCTCATCCCGCTCATGCTTCTTTTGACCGCCGGCGTGGGCTTTGTCCTCGGTAGAGAGGCAGGGGCAATGGACAAGGTGATCGCCTTCGTAAAGCAGAGCCTGCCGTATCTCGGCGACAGGGTGATAGGGGACTTGAAGGGCCTGTCAAAGGGCTGGAAGGCGCTTGGATGGGTCGGCGTCATCTCTTTAGTCTGGAGCGCCGAGTTCGTGCTCGACGCGCTCGCGACCGCGCTTACAGCCGTCTTCGACATGACCCATAGGTTCGGCTTTTTCAGGAAGAAGATAATAAACCTGCTCGTCGTCCTCATCGCACTCGTTGCCGCCATTGCGTCCGTAACCATGACCGCGACGGCAAAGATATTGAAGGCGATAGACATAAAAGTTTACGGCGTTGACGTGGCCGATTATTTCATCGAGAGTATCACCTTCAAGTACGTGATCCCGGCCGCCATACTCATCGTCTCCGTGGCCTTCGTGTACAGGATGTTCGCCGGGGCCAATCTCAATATCAGGCGCGCCTTTGCCGGGAGCATCATGTTCACCGTGCTGTGGGAGGCGGCAAAACACCTCTTTGCGCTGTACATAACCAACTTTCAGACCTACAACAGGTTCTACGCCTCCCTTGGGGCGCTTATGATACTCATGGCGTGGATATTTTTTTCGGTGTGCATATTCCTGTTCAGCGCCTCTTACGCAAGGGCCTCTTTTTCCGGCGGCAGGGAAAAAAGATCGTGAACCGTGCTCCGTAAAAGACCTCTTTTTTTGCGCTGTTCACGGTCACGGACGCGGCCTTTCCACTTTTCTATTGTAAAACATCCCTTACCTGTGAGAGAATTAATATGTTTTGCGCGGACTCATCGGTGGACGAGTCCGCGTATTCATCCATCGTCAGGAGAAAGGCTTAGATGAATCAGTTATATAAGAATATAGCCATGTGGCTCATAATAATAGCCACCGTGGTGTTGATGTTCAACCTGATAAGTTATAAGCAGACAACGAGCGAAAAGACCGTTTTCAGCGACTTTATCCATGAGGTTGAAAAGGGCAACGTAACCGAGGCGCTCATCCAAGGCAACGACATCAGCGGCAAATACAAGGACGGCAAGCCGTTCAAGACATACTCGCCGCTCTACCCGGAACTAATAACCAAGTTGAAGGATAACGGCGTTAAGATAACGGCCGAGCCGGTGCAGGAGAGCGTGTCATGGGGCGCGATAATATTTTCGCTCCTGCCGACCGCGCTTCTCATAGGCGTGTGGATATTCTTCATGCGCCAGATGCAGGGCGGAGGCGGAAAGGCCATGAGCTTCGGCAAGTCCCGCGCCAAGCTCCTTACCGAGAACCAGCAGAAGATTACCTTTAAGGACGTGGCCGGCATCGAGGAGGCCAAGGAGCAGGTCGAGGAGATAATAGATTTTCTGAAAGACCCCAAGAAGTTCACGCGCCTCGGAGGCAGGATACCCAAGGGCGTGCTTCTCGTAGGCTCTCCGGGCACGGGCAAGACGCTCCTTGCCAAGGCCATAGCGGGCGAGGCAGGGGTGCCGTTCTTTTCCATTTCAGGCTCGGATTTCGTGGAGATGTTCGTGGGCGTGGGGGCGTCCCGCGTAAGGGACCTCTTCTTGCAGGGCAAGAAGAGCGCGCCGTGCATCATTTTCATAGACGAGATAGACGCCGTGGGACGCCACAGGGGCGCCGGGTTAGGCGGCGGCCACGACGAGCGCGAGCAGACGCTCAACCAGCTTCTCGTGGAGATGGACGGCTTCGAGAGCAACGACGGGGTGATTATCGTTGCGGCGACCAACAGGCCGGACGTGCTCGACCCTGCGCTCCTTCGTCCCGGCAGGTTCGACAGAAACGTGCTCGTGCCCAAGCCCGACGTAAAGGGCAGGGAGGCCATACTCAAGGTGCATACGTCAAAGACGCCGGTGTCGCCGAACGTGAACGTGGACGTTATAGCGCGGGGCACACCTGGCTTTTCAGGGGCGGACCTGTCAAACCTCGTCAACGAGGCCGCGCTCCTTGCGGCCCGGCGCGGCAAGGACAGGGTGGACATGTCCGAGTTCGACGAGGCAAAGGACAAGCTGCTCATGGGCGCCGAGCGCAGGAGCATGATCATAAGCGACGCGGAAAAGAGGAACACCGCCTACCATGAGGCGGGGCATACGCTTGTCGCGCGCCTCATACCGGGCACGGACCCCATACATAAGGTCTCGATCATCCCGCGAGGCATGGCCCTTGGACTTACTCAGCAGTTGCCGATAGACGAGAGGCACACGTATAACAAGGAATACCTCCTCAACAATATAGCGGTGCTCATGGGCGGCAGGGCCGCCGAGGAGTTGATACTGCACCACAAGACCACCGGCGCGGGCAACGACATCGAGAGGGCCACCGAGCTTGCAAGGAAGATGGTCTGCGAATGGGGGATGAGCGAAAAGCTGGGGCCATTAACCTTCGGCAAGAAGGAGGAGCACATCTTCCTCGGCAAGGAGATGACGCAGAGGAGGGACTTCAGTGAGGAAACCGCCATTGACATAGACGCCGAGATAAAGGAGATCGTGTCAAGCAACTACGCGAGGGCGACCGGACTGCTTGTTTCCCGTGCGGACGCGCTTCATAGGATCGCAAACGCGCTTCTCGTGAAAGAGGTGCTTGACGCCGTTGAGATAGACAGATTGATAGCCGGCGAAGCCATTGATGAGCCGACGCAGACAAAGGCAACGCCTGATTCCATAAGGGCAACGGCGAAACCGGCGCCCGTACCGGACGTGGTTCACCCCGACGCGCCGCCGTTCGGCGCTGCGGCCAAGTAATCCGACGTTGTTGCGTTCCCACGGCCCGCCCTCGAATGTCTTTATCGGGAGCCGGAGCGTGGGAACTATAACGCGGGGGGGATAAGATGGAGGGTGAAAGGCGTAAATACTTGCCTCCACGCTTTTGACGTTAGACGGAATTAATCGGACGCTCCCCTTCAATAAGCCAATCCCCTAACAGGCTGCTGAAAAACCAAAAAATGTCAAAGGCCGCTGATCGGTTGCTCGCCGACTTCTTCGCAACAAGGCGAGCTTAAAAGAGACATCTTCTAATCCTTGCCGACAAAATCATGCCGTCGCAACGGCGGCATGATTTTACAAAAGGTGCAGATGCAAGGCGTTGAGGAGCGACGAATGAGCCCATCACCACTTTGCTACACGAAGGAATTTGTCAAGCAACATGCTTTCGTAATCCAAAGTGGTGCTGGGCGCAGTGAGGAGCTTTGATGCCAACGCCGCAGATGCGCGCCTTGAGGCGGCCTGCTAACTGAATGATACCAGTCAGATGTCTCGATATTACCTCTCTTGAGAGGGCGTCCCGCGAGATGAGGCGCATCGGCGTTGACCCGGCGGGCGTCTCGATAATGTCCCCAAAGCAGTTCCATTATAATCTTCTCGTCAAAGGACTCACACCGGCGCAGGCGAATATCATAAAGCAGGAGATGCTCGCTCTCGGGGGCGAGGCCGCCGTCAACAAAGGCGCGGTATCGTCGTCGATAGACTCAACCGACGCCGTCATCTCCGGCACGGCAAGGCAGTTTGACTCACTCGGTGATAAACTCGCAATCCAACCGTTTCGATTGGCTGAAGCAGCCTCAGCCTTGAAGCGCGCCATCGAAAACATCGGGAGAGACGAATATACGCTCGTCTCCCGTTCAAGGTCATGGACGCTCGGCCGCTCTACGCTCATCATGGGCATATTGAACGTAACGCCTGATTCGTTTTCAGACGGCTCGGATTTTTCCGATGTAACGGGCGCGATTGCCCGTGCAAGGCAAATGCGCGACGAAGGCGCGGACTGGATAGATGTCGGCGGCGAGTCCACGAGACCGGGCGCAGCGCCGGTATCGGAGGATGAGGAGCTCAGGCGCGTCATGCCGGTCGTGGAATCAATCGCCGCAAGCGGGGTTGCCGTATCCATAGACACGTCAAAGGCCGGGGTTGCAAGAAGGGCGCTTGAGGCCGGCGCGCTGATAGTCAACGACGTAACCGCTCTCTCCGACCCGCTCATGGCCTCCGTGTGCGCGGAGTATAAGGCCGTGGTCGTGCTCATGCATAAGCGGGGAACCCCTTCAACCATGCAAAGCAACGTGGACTATGAAGACCTCATCGCTGAAACGTTCGAGTTTTTAGCCTCAAGGCTCGACTATGCACGGAAGGCCGGTATCGCGTCCGATTCGCTCGTCATAGACCCCGGGCTTGGGTTCGGCAAATCAGGCGAAGGAAACCTGACGCTTCTTAAATCCCTTTGCGAGTTCAAAAGCCTTGGCGCGCTGATATTGATCGGCGCGTCGAGAAAGTCGTTCATAGGAAAGATTATCGGAGGCGAGGCCGAGGCAAACGCATCCGCGAGACTTTCCGGCACCCTTGCGGCTAATACAGCGGCCATATTGAACGGGGCGCATATCGTCCGCGTTCACGACGTAAGGCAGGCCAAGGAGGCCGCGCTTGTGGCCGACGCGATTAAAAATGCAGGATGATTCAACGGAAGGGATACCCATCGGAAATGAGGGACTCAAGCCGTGTAACGTCAATTATTTCGTGTAATTGTCTGAGGGGCAGCACAAGGCGGTTGTTGCTCCTTGAGACTGTTCCTATGTTAAAGTTCTTGGGTCCTGCCTTGCTTTCAAGAAAGGCAGGCTAATATCCCTTGCCTTTGCAATTGCTTTATGGTTTTTTGTGAGGCAGTGGCGCTTAAGCCGCTTGGGTTTTTAAGAAAATCGTTGCATGAGAGGCGTTGCCAATGAGCGCGAGGAAAAAACTTTTCGGCACGGACGGCGTAAGGGGGATAGCAAACATAAATCCCATGACCGCCGAGATGGCCTTGCAACTCGGCAGGGCCATAGCCCATATCTCAAAAAAAGAGAATCGCAGGCACAGGATCGTCGTGGGCAAGGACACGAGGCTCTCAGGCTACATGCTCGAGAGCGCCATGATGGCCGGAATATGCTCGATGGGGGTAGACGCCCTGATGGTGGGGCCTTTGCCGACACCGGGCATCGCCTTCATAACCTCGTCCATGCGCGCCGACGCGGGGGTGGTGATATCGGCCTCCCATAATCCGTATCAGGACAACGGCATAAAGTTTTTCTCCCGCGACGGATTGAAGCTCCCTGACTCGGTGGAGCTTGAGATTGAGGAGTTCGTATTCAATAAGACGGACCCGACGCACAGACCCACGGCCGGCGAGGTCGGCAAGGCATACCGCGTAGAGGACGCCATCGGCAGGTATGTGGTCTTCGCAAAGAACACCTTCCCCAAGGAGCTTACGCTTGACGGGCTTAAAGTGGCCGTTGACTGCGCCAACGGCGCGGCCTATAAGGTCGCCCCGGCCGTGTTCTACGAGCTTGGGGCCGAGGTCGTGTCCATCGGGGTTCATCCGACCGGAGACAACATAAACCTCGACTGCGGCGCGCTGTATCCTGAAAACGTCGGGAAGGCGGTGAGGGAATCCGGCGCACATATCGGCTTTGCCATCGACGGAGACGGCGACAGGTGCATGATGACCGATGAAAACGGCAACGTCCTCGACGGGGATCATATCATGGCGATATGCGCCTCCGACATGTTGAAGGACGGCGCGCTCAACAAGAAAACGCTCGTGTCCACCATTATGAGCAACTCAGGGCTTGAAGAGGCCATAGCAAAGGCCGGCGGCAACATGGTCAGAACCAACGTCGGCGACAGGTACGTGGTCGAGGAGATGTTAAAACACGGCTACAACCTCGGCGGAGAACAGTCCGGCCACGTCATATTTTTAGATCACACCACGACCGGGGACGGGGTCATAACGGCCCTTCAGATATTGAAGAGCGTGGTAAAGTCCGGCAGGAAGTTATCCGAGCTTGCGAGCGTAATGCAGACCTATCCGCAGGTGCTTGTCAACGTAAAGGTTAAAGAGAAAAAGGATATTGACAAACTGCCGTCGGTTCAAAAGGCGCTCAAAGACGCGGAGGTAAAACTCAAGGGCAAGGGCAGGGTGTTCATAAGATATTCCGGCACAGAGCCTCTTGCGCGAATCACCATAGAGGGCGAGAAGGCGGACGAGATACGGACAATGGCCGACGAACTTGCAACACTTCTGAAAAAGGAGGTCGGATGGGGATAGAAGGCATAGATACACCGCTAAAGGCCGGAGGGGGATATGGATATTGAAGGTTATTTGAAAGAGGCAGTAAGAAAAATTTTAAGCATCGGCGTCGCCGAAAAGATAATTCTTTTCGGGTCTTATGCTTATGGTAAGCCGACAACGGACAGCGATATCGACCTTATGGTCGTTATGGATACGAATGAAAGACCGCATAAAAGGTCTGTAGCCTTGAGGAAGGCGCTAAAGGGTTTGGGCATCCCCAAAGATATAATTGTAAAGACGCCTGAGGAGTTCAAACGATTCAAGGATATCGTCGGCACTATAGTCTATACCGCCGCTCACAGGGGAAGGGTGATATATGAGCGATAAGCTGACGGTTGTGAGCGCATGGTTTAAGAAGGCCGAGAACGATTTGATAAATGCCGAGCATACGCTTACGATGGAAAATCCGCCATGCGATACGGTCTGTTTCCATGCCTCACAGCGTGCGGAGAAGTATCTCAAGGGACTTCTTACGTTTTATGGAATAGACTTTCCTAAAACACATTCGATAGAAGACCTTGTTGTGTTGTGCAAGCATCCAGTCCCTTTGATCGAATCGGAGATGGGAGAGGTTGAGGTATTGTCAAGTTATGGGGTGGAGGTTAGGTATCCGGGTGAGGATTATTATGATATTCCCAAAGAAGACGCTCAAGAAGCCGTTGGGTTAGCGAAGGGCGTCAAAGAGGCCGTGCTTAAGCATCTTAAGGGTAAGATTTAGGTATTTTGCGGCGTTAAGAGTTTGCTCCCGGCGCCGCACACCTTTAACCGGCGACTTGTCGGCAAAAAAAAACCGAAAGGCATCTGAAATATGGCCAGACTTTCAGTGAACGTGGATCATGTGGCGACGCTCAGGAAGGCGCGGGGAGGAAAGACGCCGGACCCTGTTATGGCCGCGGCCATTGCCGAGATTAACGGAGCGGACGGCATAACAGTGCATCTGCGCGAGGACAGGCGGCATATTCAGGACAGGGACGTCTTTCTTCTCAAGAACACAGTAAAGACCTGTTTGAACCTTGAGATGGCCGCGACCAAGGAGATGCTATCCATAGCGCTTGAGGTGAAGCCGGATATGGTAACGCTCGTGCCGGAGAAGCGCGCCGAGCTTACCACCGAAGGCGGGCTTGACGTAAAGACCAGCCCCGAACCGCTTAAAAACATAGTGGCAACGCTCAAAGAGGCGGGCATACACGTAAACCTTTTCATAGACCCCAATATCGAGGCTGTAAAATCCGCTCACAGGATAGGGCCGACCGGGGTCGAGATACACACAGGCAGGTACGCGGACGCAAAAGCCGTGGACAAAGAGGCCGAGTTCAAGAGGCTCTCGGACGCGGTTGCATTGTCGGGAAAGCTCGGCCTTGCCACGCACGCGGGGCACGGCCTCGACTATCATAATATAGCCGAGGTTGCCGCGCTCTCTGAGATTGACGAATTCGCCATCGGCTTTTCCATCGTGGCAAGGAGCGTCTTCTCCGGTTTTGAAGAGGCTGTTAGGGAGATGAAAAGATTGATAGTTTCAAGCCGCTCCTGAATGATACACGGCATAGGCATAGAGATAATCGACGTTGACAGGTTTTTCCGCGTCATGGAGAGGCGAGGGGAGAGATTTTTGAAAAGGCTTTTCACCGCCGACGAGCTCGATTACTGCATGAGGAAAAGACGGCCTGAAGAGCGCCTTGCGGCGAGGTTTGCCGCAAAGAAGAGTTTTATGAAGGCCGTCGGAAAGACGGTAAACTTTCTCGACATGGAGATTCGCAGCGACGTTGACGGTCGGCCGACGCTCCATGTAAACGGCCTTGACGACTCGTTCAGAATCGTTATCTCCCTGTCGCACGACAAAGGACTGGCAATAGCACAAGCCATCGTATATAAATTACCATGAAACTTGCAACCGCAAAGACCATAAAGAAGATTGACCACGCGGCCGTTTCCATGTACGGTATGCGCTCCATCCAACTCATGGAGAACGCCGGAGCCGGCGTTGCAGGGGTCGCCGTGAAAGAGTTCGGCGGACGCATCGAAGGGCGTAAGGTCGCGGTTATCGTCGGCAAGGGCAACAACGCCGGAGACGGTTACGTCTGCGCCAGACTCCTTGCCAACATGGGGGCGCGCGTTACCGTATTTTCGCTTGCCTCTTCCAATGAACTCAAGGGGGATTGTCTCCTTAACGAGCGCATCTGGCGACAGATGCACGGCGAGGTTCGCTCTATTGCCGACGGCGCGTCCTTCCGTAACGAGCGAAACCGGAATTCCTTGAAACATGCGTCAATCGTCGTTGACGCGATATTCGGCACAGGGCTTTCCGTTCCGGTAAGCGGCGTTTACGCGGATGCAATCAAACTCATCAACGAACTCGGCAAGAAGGTGGTTTCAATAGACATACCGTCCGGCATTGACGCGACTACCGGCGCAGTGCTCGGCATAGCCGTGAAGGCCGCGGTTACGGCCACGATGGCCATGCCTAAGCTCGGAACGTATATCTATCCTGGACGCGAATACGCCGGACGATTGGAGACGATTGACATAGGGTGCCCTGCGTGTCTGTTGACCGATGAGACGATAAAGGAAAACCTCGTAACCGGCCGATGGGTTGCCGGAATATTAAAGAAGATGCGCAGGCCGCCGGATTCGCACAAGGGCAGTTTCGGCCACACGCTGATAATAGGCGGCTCTACGGGCAAGACCGGCGCGCCTTACATGGCCGCGATGGGGGCCATGAGGGCGGGCGCCGGGCTTGCGACGATAGCGCTGCCAAAGGGTCTTGAGCCGATGATGTCGGCAAAGACGACCGAGGTGATGACGCTCGGCCTTCCCGATGAGAAAGACGGGACGCTTGGGCCGGAGGCGGCCAAGGTGGTCATAAAGGCCATGAGGTCAAAGGCCGTTATTTGTATCGGCCCCGGGCTTGGGTTTTCATCCGGCTCTACATCTCTCGTGTCGAGCATTATCGGGCGCGCCGGAGCGCCGGTTGTAATCGACGCTGACGGCCTTAATGCAGTGGCCGCCTCCGTTGCCGCGTTGAAAAAGGCAAAGACGCCTCTTGTCCTTACCCCGCATCCCGGGGAGGCCGCCCGGCTTCTCGGCAAAGACATTTCAGCGGTTCAATCGGACAGGGTAGGAGCCGCGAGGACGCTTGCCGAACGCGCGGGGGCAGTAGTATTATTGAAGGGCGCATCGAGCGTGGTCGCGGAGCCGGACGGATGTATCTACGTCAATCCAACCGGCAACCCGGCGCTTGCCACGGCTGGAACCGGCGACGTGCTCTCAGGCATTGTCGCCGGTCTCTTGAGTCGGGGGTTATCGCCGGTTGAGGCCGCTTCTTGCGGCGCTTATCTGCATGGAAAGGCCGCCGACGACTATAAAACACTGCATGGCGGCACGGGAATGATCGCAACGGACCTGCTGCAACTTATCCCTTCCGTTATCGTCCGCCTTATTAACGATGAACGCTAACGCCGCTCAATACTCCTCCGATTCCGTTGCCCACACCGAACGCATCGGCGAGGAGTTGGCAAGGGGATTGAAATCAGGCGAGTGCGTCTGTCTCATCGGCGAACTTGGCGCGGGAAAGACCTCTTTTGTGCGCGGCATGGCAAGGACGCTTGCCCCCGGGACAAAGGTTAAAAGTCCAAGCTTCACGCTCCTTAACGTCTATGAAGACGGCTCTATTCCATTTTATCACATTGACCTTTACAGGCTGGCCGGCGCTGTTGAATTGGAGGCGGCCGGGCTTGAAGATTATATTTACGGCAAGGGAGTTTGTGTTATAGAATGGGCGGACAGGGCGGCTGGTCTTATCCCCTCCTGTTCGGTAGTCGTAAGGTTTTCTCACGCGGGACAAGGCCGCAGACTGTTGATAGTGGAAAGGAGAGGCGCGGATGAAAGAGTTTGACGTTATAGTCGTCGGAGGCGGGCCCGGCGGATACGTGGCCGCGATACGCGCATCTCAGATGGGCGCAAAGACCGCGCTTGTAGAAAGGGCAAGGCTCGGGGGCACCTGCCTTAATCGCGGATGTATCCCGACAAAGGCGCTTTATTATTCAGCAAAGACCCTTAATACCGTTCGCCGCGCCACTGCCTTCGGTGTAAACGTCTCTGAGGTAGGTTTTGACCTTGCAAGAGCGGTTGAGCGCAAGGACGGGGTTGTAAATAAACTGGTGAGCGGCGTCGAGGCGCTTCTCAAAGGCAACGGCGTTGAGGTAGTCAGGGGCGATGCGTTCATCGAATCAGCGGGGAGAGTGAAGGTTTCAGCCGCCTCATCGCCTCAGACGCTGGCCTCGAAAAACATCGTCATAGCGACAGGCTCCGAGCCTGCGATGATACCGGCCTTTAATATTGATGGCGTCAACGTGCTTACGTCAACGGAGATGCTTAATCTGAAAAAGACCCCGCAAAGCCTTCTTATAATCGGCGGCGGCGTGATGGGGTGCGAGTTTGCGTCCATCTTTTCCTCGTTCGGCTCAATCGTTACCATCGTGGAACTTTTGCCGACGATACTGTCAACGGAGGATAAGATCGTGTCGCGTGTCGTGGCAAAGCGGTTCAAGGAGACCGGCGTCAACGTGTTGACCGAGGTTTCGGTAGAGAGCGTTGAGCCACAGAACGGCGCGGTTAAGACAAGGCTCAAAGACGGCAGAGAGTTCATTACGGAAAAGGCGCTCGTGTCAATAGGCAGGAGTTTTAATTCAAAGGACATGGGACTGGAGGCGCTTGGGGCCGCTATCGAGCGCGGGGCAATAGTCGTTAACGAGCGGATGGAGACCAATGTGAAAGGTATCTATGCCATCGGCGACGTAACGGGCAAACTGCTTTTGGCGCACGTGGCCTCTGCTCAGGGCATCGTGGCAATGTCGAACGCGCTCGGCAAGACGGCTGAGATGGACTATAGTTGCATACCGGCCGGGATATTCACAGACCCGGAGATCGGCAGCGTCGGGCTTAAAGAGAAAGAGGCTGAGGAAAAGGGCATACCCGTGAAGGTCGGCAGGTTCCCTTACGCGGCAAGCGGCAAGGCGCTCGGCATGGACGAGACCGAGGGTTTTGTTCAGATACTGACAGACCCCGGCACGGACAGGGTGCTTGGCGCTTCAATCGTGGGCGCGCACGCCACAGACCTTCTCGGCGAGGTAACGCTTGCGGTGAAGGCCGGAGTAAAGGCAACGGAGTTGGCCGGAGTTGTTCACGCGCATCCGACGCTACCGGAGTTGATCATGGAGGCCGCCGAAGACGTGCACGGCATGGCAGTACACAAGATAGGGAGAAAGAGATAGATGCCTCTCATCGTTCAAAAGTACGGCGGCACGTCCGTGGCCGGCGTGGAGCGCATAAAAAATGTCGCCGGCCGCGTGGCGCGGACGCATAAAGACGGCAACAAGGTGGTGGTCGTTCTTTCGGCCATGTCCGGCGAGACGAACAGGCTTGTGGCGTTTGCCAACGAGGCAAGCGAGTTTCCGGTAGGCCGCGAATACGACATGATAGTGTCGACCGGCGAACAGGTTACGATAGGGCTTCTGTCGCTCGTGCTCAAGGAGATGGGCCTGAAGGCGAGAAGTTTCGCCGGGCATCAGGTGCCCATAATAACGGATTCGCAGTTCGGGAGCGCGCGCATAGAGCATATCGGGAGCGAGGCGATAATGCGGGAGTTGGCCTCCGGAGGCATAGCAATCGTGGCTGGTTTTCAGGGCGTTGACACGGACGGCAATATTACCACGCTTGGGCGCGGCGGCTCGGATACCACGGCGGTCGCTTTGGCCGCGGCATTGAATGCAGACCTGTGCGAGATATACACGGACGTGGAGGGCGTATACACGACTGACCCGAACATCTGCAACGACGCAAGAAAACTTGCCAAGGTGTCGTATGACGAGATGCTTGAGATGGCCAGCCTTGGCGCAAAGGTGCTTCAGACACGCTCCGTCGAGTTTGCGCGAAAGTACAACGTGCCGGTGATGGTGCGCTCCTCTTTCACCGACACCCAAGGCACTCTTGTTTGCAAGGAGGATATTGAGATGGAAAAGGTCGTGGTTTCAGGCGTTACGTACAACAAGGACGAGGCCAAGATTTCGGTGCTTCGCGTTCCCGATAGGCCCGGCATAGCGGCAAGGCTGTTCAAGCCGTTGACCGAGGCCGGCATCAACGTTGACATGATAGTGCAGAACATCAGCCATGACGCGCATACGGACCTTACCTTCACGGTATCCAAGTCCGAGTTCAAGCGGGCGTTGAAGCTCGTCAAGGAAACGGCCTCGGACATAGAGGCAAAAGAGGTCGTCGGGGACCCGAACATAGCAAAGGTCTCGATAGTCGGCGCGGGCATGAGAAGCCATGCCGGGGTTGCCTCGAAGATGTTCGACGTAATGGCCGCCGAGGGCATAAACATCCAGATGATCTCCACCTCCGAGATAAAGATATCGTGCGTCGTGGACGTGAAGTACACGGAGCTTGCGGTAAGGGTGCTCCATGACGCATTTGAGTTGGGCAAGGAAGAGGTCAACGAGGAGAGGTGAGGGCGTTAGGACGGATGCCGGATAAAACCATAAAACTCTACGACACCACGCTCAGGGACGGCACGCAGGCCGAGGAGGTATCCTTTTCCGTCGAGGATAAGCTCAGGATTGCGCGTTGCCTTGACGGCATAGGGATACATTATATCGAGGGCGGCTGGCCAGGCTCCAACCCAAGGGATGCCGAGTTCTTCGAGCGCATGAGAAAGGAGAAGCCGGCCTTCTCAAGGCTCGTGAGCTTCGGCGCAACGAGGCGCGCCCATGTCAAGGCTGGAAAAGACACGGGTCTCAAGACCATGCTTTCCTCCGGCGCCCCTGCCGTGTGCCTGTTCGGCAAGTCGTGGAAGCTGCACGTCGCAAAGGCTCTCCGTGTGTCGCTGGACGAGAACCTTGAGATGATACACGACTCGGTCAGGTACCTTAAAGGCCGCGTCGGCGAGGTCTTTTACGACGCCGAGCATTTCTTCGACGGATTCAAGGACGACCCTGAATATGCCTTAAAGACGCTGAAGGCCGCCGAGGAGGCCGGGGCCGACTATATCGTGCTTTGCGATACCAACGGCGGGTCTTTGCCGTTCGATGTGCAGAGAATCGTAAGTGAGGCGAGGGCGGCAATCGCCGTGCCTCTCGGCATCCACGCCCATAACGACTCCGAGACCGCCGTTGCCAATTCGCTCGTCGCGGTCAAGGAAGGCGCGGTTATGGTGCAGGGCACGATGAACGGTTTCGGCGAGAGATGCGGCAACGCCAATCTGTGTTCCGTCATACCCGCGCTTAAAGTAAAGATGGGCATCGACTGCATAAGCGATGAGCGGCTGAAAAAACTCCGCACAGCGTCCCGGTTCGTCTACGAGCTTGCAAACATGCCTCATTTGCGGCATCAGCCTTACGTCGGAGACGCGGCCTTCGCACATAAGGGCGGCATACACGTCAGCGCCGTGGTAAGAAGCCCGGAAACCTACGAGCACGTCAGGCCGGAGTTGGTGGGAAACGTTCAGCGCGTCATCGTGAGCGACCTTTCCGGCAAATCCAACCTGTTATACAAGGCCGCCGAGTACGGCCTTGACATATCGAGCAAGGCCGAGGTGGTGCAAAATCTCCTGCATGAACTGAAGTCCCTTGAACATCAGGGCTTCCAGTTCGAGGGCGCGGAGGCGTCGTTTGAGCTTCTCATACAAAAGGCGCTCAAACGGCGAGAGCGCTACTTCAAGCTCCTCGGCTTTACGGTAATAGACGAAAAGACAAATGAGGACGTCCCGCCCCGTTCCGAGGCCGCAATAAGGCTTGAGGTTAACGGCGTGGTCGAGCACACCGCGGCTGAGGGCAACGGCCCGGTCAACGCCCTTGACGCGGCGCTCAGGAAGGCGCTCTACCGGTTTTATCCGTCGCTCAAGAAGGTGAGGCTCATTGACTTCAAGGTGCGCGTTGTCGCGGGCGCGGAAGGCACCGGCGCAAGGGTCAGGGTGCTTGTCGAGAGCGGCGACGGGGTTGACAAGTGGGGTACGGTCGGCGTATCCGAAAACGTCATAGAGGCAAGCTGGCAGGCGCTCGTTGACGGGCTTGAGTATAAGCTCTACAAGGATAAGGTCAAGCGGGACAGGACGTAAGAAGACGAGGTGTAAGAAGATGACAGCCGTAAAAGACCCGCGATACCTTGCCTTCATTGTCATTGCGTTGTTTCTTTTTACGTTTCACCTTATCTCCTCATCGTCGTTTTTTCGCGCATGGCAAGACGGCTCTTATGGAGAGCGGCAAGAGGTTCCGGCTCACGACGCGGCTTTGCCTTTCCCGGTATTTCCAATCAACATAAACACGGCAACGTTCGACGAACTGGTGCTCTTGCCGGGCATCGGCGACAAGACCGCAACCCGTATAATCGAGCGCAGGGACAGGATCGGGGCTTTCAACTCCCTTGATGAGTTGAAGGAGATCAAGGGCATTGGCCAAGCCGTCGTTGAAAAGCTAAACGGTCTTGCAACGGCGGGGTAAGAAAAGTTTTTTGTCTTGACAAAGGTGGCAGGTTTGATATAGGAAAGGTACGATAAAATTAGGGAAGGTCTGATTAATTCCCTTTTCTGTCATTGCGAGCCCAGCACCACTTTATTGCAGGAGGAAATTTGTTAAGCAACATGCTTTCGTAATCGAAAGTGGTGCTGGGCGTGGCAATCTCTAACTTGTTGATTTCCTTGAAGACGAGATTGCTTCGCGGAGCGAGAA
>JACRCE010000072.1 GCA_016213015.1 Deltaproteobacteria bacterium
AATCAGAGCTTCCTTAGATAGTTTTTCCGAGTTCAAGCCTCAGCACCACTTTGTTGCACGAAGAGACTTGGGAAACAACATCCTTTCGTAATCCAAAGTGGTGCTGGGCGATGGAAGCGAAAATAAAAAGCGTAGCATATACGCTAATCTGTGAACTTTTTATTTTCGCCCTGACAAAGAAATCGGGAAAAATAGCAATTTTCAAAGGCAGCCTACAGCTTGAACTTCTCTCCCAGATACACCTCGCGCACGCGAGCGTCTTCAATTATCTCAACCGGCGTTCCCGCCTTAAGAAGCCTGCCGCCGTCAATGATATAGGCGTGGTCGCAGATGCCGAGCGTTGCCCCGACGTTATGATCCGTAACGAGTATGCCTATCCCCTTTTTCCTGAGGGCAAGCATTATCTCTTGAATCTCTCCGACGGCTATCGGGTCTATGCCGGAGAACGGCTCATCCAAAAGAAGAAATGACGGGGAGTTCACCAGCGCCCGCGCTATCTCCACCCTTCTTCTCTCGCCGCCGGAAAGGGCGTAGGCCCTCGTCTTCGCAAGATGCTTGACCCCCAAGTCGTCAAGAAGCGTCTCGGTGCGCTCGTCTATCTCCCGCCCGCCTACGCCTATATGCTCGAATATCGCCCTTACGTTATCCTCAACGGTAAGTTTCCTGAAAACCGACGGCTCCTGCGGCAGATAACTCAGACCCATGCGCGCCCTCGCGTACATAGGGGAGAGCGTGATCTCCTCGTTGCCGAGCATGACCACGCCCTCATCAGGCTCTATAAGGCCCACGGTCATGTAAAACGTCGTGGTCTTTCCGGCGCCATTCGGGCCTAAAAGCCCGGCTATCTCGCCAGGCGCCACGGACAGGCTCACCCCGTCAACGACCCGTCTTTTGTTAAAGGACTTAACGAGACCCTTTACAGCGAGCTTCTTCACTTATACCTTTTACGGACGGCTGAACGCAATTTTTCTGAGGCATAATAACCGCCCTTACGCGCCCGCCGTTGTCGCTTTGCACCATCGCGTTGTCGTCGTCGAGGCTTACCGTTATCTTGTCCCCCTTTACGCTGTCGGAGCACTGCGCTACCTCGGCGTGTCCGGTAAGAACGAGCTTGCGCGTAATCCTGTCATAAACGGCCCTGGCCGCGGTCGCGGCCTTTTCCTGCTGGAATATGCGGACGCTCCCGACGGCAACCATGTCGTTTATCTCGTTGTCCTTGCCGTAAGTAACCGTAAGCTCGTCGGCGCACAGCGTAAAATCCTCGATTGCCACGACGTTGCCCTTGAACACGACAAAGCCCCTGGATTTATCGGACTGCATGGTATCGGACAATACGGTTACCGGCTTTTTAGCGGGCTGTGGCTCGGCGGAAAACGCCGGAACAAACAAAGCGCCGGTCAGACCTGTAACTATGAACGTCGCAAGAAAAAGCCTCCAAGCTGAGCGCGGCATAAAACATATCCAACCGTGCATCAGTTCACCTCGTTCGTGATTACGGCCCTCACGCCGCTTTGCAGTTCAACCGTGTCCTTCTCTATATCGGCATCAAGCCCTGTGCCGGTTACGCTCATCTTGCCGCTCGTCATCTCCACGAAGCCGCCGGCCGTAATCCTCTTCGATTTTATCAGGTACCTCGCCGTCCGAGTCTTGAGCGTGCCGTCCTTTGAGTCTATCGTAACGCCGCCAGCGGCGTCCACCACGCCAACGGTCTCGTCAATGACGGCCTTGGCTGAGCGCATGACGTATCTATGACCGTCCATTGAATAAAAAAGGCCTCTTACGTTTTCAAGCGCAACTTGCTCGCTGCCCTTGAGGCGCGTCGCACTGTCGGCATAAAGCTCCCACTCAAGCCTTCCGGCCTTTGTGCCGGAATAATGGATGTTTTTCACGTCAAGTCCGACGCCGCTCGTCTCGATGAGCGTCAACTTGTAATCATCCCTGCCGCTGTAATGAACGAAGATCATTACAGCAAGACCCATTAGCAGTAACGCCACGAATGAGGCAAGTAAAACCCTGGTTCTTTGATTCATAAAATCGCAAGGGAAAACCCTATGTTTAACGACGACATACGCCAACCGACACAGCCGATGCAAAAATTATACCATCCAAGATGCTATGAGTAAAGATTTTTAACTTAAAGACCGTGAGCCGCGACCGTAGTCAATGACCGTAAAGAAATTTGCTTTTACACGGTCAACAATCTTTATCTTTTCACGGTCACGGTTCACGGTCACGGTTCACGGTAGTTACATATCGCCTCATTACCTCTTCCCATTTGCCCTGCGCCTTTAATATCGTCTCCGCCGTCTCCCTCACCGCGCCCCTTCCGCCGGGAAGGGTCGTTACATAATGGGCTGCCAGCCTCACCTCTTCAACCGCGTCGGCCACGGCAACCGCGAACCCAACCCGCCTCATCACAGGCAGATCAATCACGTCGTCTCCGGCGTAGGCGGTCTGATTGGGATGCAACTTGGTCTTTGCAAGCAGTTCGTCATAAGCGGCGGCCTTGTCGATTGCGCCCTGAATCACAAGCTCTATGCCGAGGTTTGCGGCCCTGTGGGCAACGACCTTGGACGAGCGCGCCGTTATTATGGCCGTGTCTATGCCGGCGCGTTTCAACATCTTTATGCCATGTCCGTCCCTGACGTTAAAGACCTTAACCTCCACGCCCTCGTCGGTATAGATTATGCTTCCGTCGGTCATCACGCCGTCCACGTCGAGGATAAGGAGCTTTACCGGACGTATCCTGACGATGAGCGCATTTTCGATGTTCATGTTCATTATACACCTAGCAGTTTGCTGAAAAACCCAATACTGACGAAGGCCGCTCAAAAAGCCGTAGATGCGAGGCGGCGAGGAGCGACGAATGAGGCGCACTTTGTTGTGCGCCGCAGTGAGGAGCGACGAGACAACAAAGCAGATGCGGCTTTTTGAGCGGCCTGATAGGCGTCAAACGTATTTACGCGCCGTCACCTTGAAACTGTTGTTGAATTCCAAAACCTCGCCGTTTGAGGCGGGGTCGAATAGAAACGCAAGACAAGACCCCTGATATATCTTCTCAAACCCGCTTTCCGAAAGGGAAACCGTATACACAGGGAAGCGCCACAAGGTCGCGGGAACCCTGGACTCTATAGTCAGCATTACGCCGGTAAAGGCGTCAATAAGGTCAACCCTGTTTAGTCCGGAAAGCGCTCCTTTGCCGTTGAGCGCGGCGGACGCCTCAGTCTCAGCTAAAGCCGCCGGAGAAAACTCGTACCAACAAGCTGGTCCGTCGCAACACGGCAGGATAAGGTTGAACTCCACGCAAAACCTAATGCCTGCGGCGCGGGCTTTTCCTCCTATGACCGCGCTATAGTCGACGGTAAAGGAGTTATCGTCAAGTACGCCAAACCGTTTTTGCACATAAGCGTCTTGGCCTTGCCTTGCAAGCGTTACGCCTTTGTCGTCAAGCGTCACCGAATAGTTTAAGTCCGCGAGCGATACCGAGTCCTTATATGCGTTGGCCGAGAAGTCGTCAAACGAGGTTCTCGCATCGAGTAGCCTGTCCACGAACGATGAGCGCCTTAGAGCGTCGAACTTCAAAAGCGCTTCCAACCCGGCTTCCTTTGCAATAAGCATGTCATGGATGCTTTTGCTCCCGCCTCCGTCATGAGCGCCGCCCGCGGCGCGGGTCAGTTTATGATGATACCCCTCCAGCCATCTCGACAGGGTATTGGAAAAATTGACGGCTGAGGGTTTGAAATCCATCTCCACAAGCGTCCCGCCGTTGCGCGGGCTGATGAAAAGGTTTATATCCCGCGTTCGTATCATCACCTCGTCATGGCCGTCTGCGTCAACGTCTTCAACGGATATGGAAGTCGCGGCCGAATCGTCAACCGCGTTTTCCGCCTTTATGATGTTCTCGTAAGCGCTTGTCCTCAGATGCGGCAGATACAACCCGCCGAACACGCCGTGCCAGTACGGGTCGTTGCTCTGCGCCTTGTATAAGTGATTCGTTCCCTCGGTCTTACCGGCGCCCGCGCGCGCCGCATCAACCGCTTTGCTTGCAAGAAGCATCCTCTTATGCAGCCAGTTGGACTCCGGATATTTGGCGAAGAAGTTGCGCCACTGTCCGCCCTGCAGGAATCTGAAGACGCGCTGGGCGTCGTCGCCGCAGCGTTTAAGCTCCTCTATCAACTCGGCGTAAGACCTTGCCGTGTCCGCGGGCAAAGACCATTCCCCCATCTCCATGTACGACGTGGTAGGCAGATAGACCCTGCCGAGCGGCTCTTCAAGAGATATATACTCGGCAAACGTTACCGGCTGCAGCCAGTCGAGGGAAGACTCTATCTTGGCAAAGAACGATTCCAGCCATCCGTCATCGAAGACCCACTTGTCCGTGCCGGGCCAGACTCCAAACTTTTCTCCGTCGTCCCCGTAAATGGCGCAGTTGCCGCGCTTCAAAAAAAACCCAAGCGACTTGAGGTGCGCGGTAAGCTCATCTGCGGGCTTAAAGGGTATGAGATACCGGAGCCTCTCGCTTCCGGGAAAGACCCTTACCATGTTCCCCTGATCTTCCGTTACATAATAACCTCCAAGAAGGTCCCTTGAAAGGCCGGACTTGATGAAATGAAAGTCGTCTACAAGGAGATATTCTACACCGGCCTTCCTGATGGTCGTCGGCATGGTCGGCTCCCACACCCTTTCCGCAAGCCATATCCCTGAAGGCGCCGCGCCGAAGACGTCATGTATCCTCTCCGACATCCGTCGTATCTGGCCGATGCGGTCTTGTTCGGGTATCACGGCAAGGACAGGCTCATAGTAGCCGCCGCCCATTATCTCAACCTGTCCGCGTTCAACCATTGCCTTCAGGAGTTCGACGTACTCGGGCTTCCTCTCGATAAGCCAGTCTAACAAGAACCCTGAGTTATGGAGGGTTAGTTTTATCGACGGATGCCCTGAGAGGGCGCGAAGAAACGGCCAGTACGACTTCCTGTACGCCTCCTCAAGCACGAAGTCGAAGTTGCCCACCGGCTGGTGGTTATGGATGCAAAGGGCAAGATAGGTCATTATGGATTTCAGGCACTATACCAGTTTAAGAAGAGAGATTCCATAGTTATTGCGATAAAGGCGGTTATCCGTTATCGGTAAGCGGTGAAGGTGAAAGAATAATTATCCTTAAACCGATAACCGATTACGGATTACCGATAACGAGGCTTGAGGCGGCCTGCTAAAGCAGTTCCACGACGTGCGCCACCTTGGCGTCAACGCCGTAGCGGTGAAGGGCGTCCCTGAGTTGAACGATGCACCCGGGGCAGGCCGTTGCAACGACCTGAGCGCCGGATAGCGCGATGCTCTCGGCCTTTCGTCTGCTTATCTCGATGGACAGGTCGTAGTTCGTGGTGCTGAGTCCTCCGCCAAGGCCGCAGCAACTGCACGGGAAACGCATCTCCTTGTAACTCAGACTGGGCGCGTTGGCCAGAAGCGCCCTCGGCTCCCGCCTGATGCCTTGAGCGCGGTTTAAGTGGCACGGGTCATGGTATGTTACCGTAACTTTTTCTTCGGCGGCCTTCGCTCCGGCCTTACCGATAAACCCCAGCTCATTGGTCAGAAGTTCGGTTATGTCCCTCACCTTCGCGCTAAACGCGCTGACGCGCCGGGACAAGGCGGGATCGTCCGACAAAAGCTCCTTGAACAGTTTTTTCAGTCCATGTCCGCACGTGGCGCATGAGGTGGTTATATAATCAACGTCATACGCCTCAAATGCCTCAAGATTCTTCAATGCCATAGCTCGCGCCGTGTCTTTGTCGCCCATTGAGTACGCCGGCATACCGCAACAGACCTGTTCAGGCGGCACACAAATGGCGACGCCGGCCCTTTCCAGCACGTCAAGCGTGGCAGAGCCGACCTGAGGCATGAGATAGTTTACTCCGCAACCCGCATAGAACGCGACCTTCTTAACGCTTGTCCCTTGAGCAATGGGCACAGCCAAGGTCTTGACGCGGCTCATCTCAAGAAAAGTCTGTTTTGCAAGCGGCGGCAAGAGGCGCCCCCCTCCGATTACCGGCAGGCTGAAACGAGAAACAAGTCCGGCCTCGGCTGAAGCATCCTTGAGAAACAACCCCTGAAGAGCGCCTGCGATCTTTATGGCCGTCCCCTTCAACCCGCCGGGGTCGATGAGCGCCTTTAATATCATCTGCGCGGCGAACGGCAGACCCTGCTTTGCAACTATCTCCGCGCGCGCGGCGACGAACGCCCCAACGGTGTCAACGCCGTTGGGGCAGGAGTCCTTGCATGCCCCGCACAGCGCGCACTCCTTGATATGCCTGACGTACTCCTCGCTCATCTGAATCTCGCCGTTTGAAAGCGCGCCTATGAGCGTCAACTTGCCCCTCGCGCACGAGGTCTCCCTGTTCAAAACCCGCGTAGTCGGGCATACGGAGCGGCATGTGCCGCAGACAACGCACCTGCCGATCTCTTTCCTGAGAAGTTCGCTGTTCATCATCTACTATGGCCTCCGGCAAACACCTTGCCCGGGTTCAATATACCGTTCGGATCAAAGTTCGCCTTTATGCGCTTCATCAAACTAATAGCATCCGACCCAAGCTCCATGGCAAGGTACGGGGCCTTTGTTATCCCGACGCCATGTTCGCCGGATATGGTTCCGCCGAGAGAGAGCGTGAGCTTGAACACCTCGCCGACCGTCTCATGGGCAACCTCGCTCTCCTTCGCGTCCTTTCCGTCATACATGATATTGACGTGTATGTTGCCGTCTCCGGCGTGTCCGAAACAGGCGATAAGAAGGCCGCGCCTTTGGGCTATCCCGCTTATGCCGCTGACAAGGGCCGGTATCTCTGACCTCGGCACAACCACGTCCTCGTTTATCTTGTTGGGCTTAATCCTGAAGAGCGAGGCTGATATGGCCCTCCTGGCCTTCCAGAGATTACGCGCCTCTTTTTTATCAACGGCCTCGTCAACGGATGAGGCGCGGTTTTCCAGACATACCCGCCTTACCTCGTCAGCCTCTTTCGACGTGCCTTCAACCGTCCCGTCAACCTCGATGATAAGAAACGAGCCTGCCTTTGGCAGTCCCACGTTCGCGTACTCTTCAACGCACCGGATGGAGATGGAATCGACAATCTCAAGGGTTGACGGCGTTATCCGCGCCTTTATTATGCCGGACACGGCTGAGGCCGCGTCCGCAAGTTCCGGGAATACGGCAAGCAAAGTCCTCGTTGACTCTGGAAGCGGGATGAGCCTTAGAACAGCCTTTGTTACAACCCCAAGCGTGCCTTCAGAACCTACGATGAGCCTTGTAAGGTCATACCCGACGACCCCCTTGGCCGTCTTAACGCCGGTGTTTATTATCTCTCCGGTTGGAAGCACGACCTCAAGACCGAGCACGTAGTCCCGCGTTACGCCGTATTTGACGGCGCGCGGGCCACCCGCGTTTTCAGCTATGTTCCCGCCGATGGTTGAAAAATTAAGACTCGTAGGGTCAGGCGGATAAAAAAGACCCCTTTTCTCGACCTCCTGCTGAAGTTCCCACGTAATGACGCCCGGCGCAACCGTTGCCGTAAGATTGGCCTCGTCAATACTATGAATCTCCCGCATCCTTTCGGTTGACAGCACAACGCCGCCATCCACCGGCACGCTCCCGCCGGTAAAGCCGGAACCCGCCCCGCGCGGCACTACCGGAAACCGCTCGGCATTAGCCATCTTGAGGATGAGTGATACCTCTTCCGCGTTTTTTGGGAATACAACGGCATCAGGCATCTTCCTGATATTGGTCGCGTCGTATGCGTAACAAAGCAGCGCCTCCTTTGAAAAGGAGGCGTGCTCAACGCCGACTATGCGTTGCAACTCTTTTTTAACGGCATCAATAAGCAAGGCAGACCTTTCCCCTAAACGCGGCGGACTACTGAATACTCATACATTATATCGCTAATAGAGGATTATTTCAAAAAAGAGAAATGGGAGGGTCAACTCTTGCTTTTGTCAAAATTCCGCTAAACCTTCATCCGCCGACTCTCGCGGTTTTTGAACGGCGTACTTTTCTCGGTTCAACGCTGACCTCCAAACCGACCGCATGAAGCAGGTTAAAAACGCTTTTCAATTCAGGGTTGCCTTTCTTGGAAAGCATCCGGTAAAGATTTTCTCGATTGATATGCGCCTTTTTTGCGATTACGGACATACCGCCGTTGGCCTGAGCCACATTTCGCATTGCTAAGGAACCTCTGATCAATCATGCTTTCCCGTCATTCTAAGGGAGCGTGGCGACCGAAGAATCTCATAACGATTGAGTTGATGGGTGCGGCAGTTTTTAGCCGTATCCCTCTCAAACGACAAGTTAGGGAAGGTCTGATTAATTCTTATTTTGTCATTGCGAGCCCAGCACCACTTTGGATTACGAAAGCATGTTGTTTGATAAATTTTCTCGTGCAACAAAGTGGTGCTGGGCGCGGCAATCTCTAAGTTGTTGATTTCCTTGAA
>JACRCE010000007.1 GCA_016213015.1 Deltaproteobacteria bacterium
CTCCAGGTCGGTCATGTGGTCACGAAGGTTCTCGCGTTTCAATCCTTCCCGTCATTGCGAGCAAAGCGAAGCAATCTCGTCTTCAAGGAAATCAACAACTTAGAGATTGCCGCGCCGCGAAAGCGCGGCTCGCAATGACAAAATAAAAATTAATCAGAGGTTCCTTAAGTTTTTTGTAATCAGAAGGCGTTACGCCGAAAGCGGCCTTGGAGATTTCGGCAGTAAGGAGAGCGAAGTCTTTCTTCTCGGCAATGCCGCGCTTGCGCCATTCATCGGTCAGTTCGTCACGGACGGCGATCCCGCGGACACGTTTTTCAATCCAATCGGCGGGATAGCCTTTGTCCTGATAGAGTTTCCGCATCCGTTGCTGGGCGAGCTCGGGGTCTTCGATTTCCTGAACGCGCTCGTAACCGACCTGAGCCAGCCAGCGCTTGAACGGCTCGGCCTTGGGGCTGGGGATAGACTGGATGATGCGGAAAGCGGCTTCGGTGTCTGCCGCTTTGATTTTTCGTTTCTTACCATCGGCGGCAGTCATTTCAACCAGGGGACAATTTGTCCCCCAGTAGGAATCGAGTTCAGCGTCTCGTTTTCTCAATTTTTTAATATAATCCTTAACATTGACGCTATCTGTTAAAACCTCAACTACATCATCAATGGAAAAAAACCATTTTTGTCCTTGTTCACTCCAAACGCGCCTGACTTGTTTGCTTTCAAATAAAATTATACTGCTCATGCTAATCCTCCATTAAGCGTCTTTTGCAATATTGATTTTTTCAGTTCGTCAAGGTTAGCCAGCTTTTCCGTCAACGGATGTCAGTTTCAGTTGTCGACAACTCGATTCCCGAGGATTCCTTCTCGCGGCGTTTCAGGCGGTACCAGTAATCGCGAGGATTGTCGCTGTCGGTCAACGCCGCGATGATATCTACGACTGAGAAGAACCATTGCTCATCGTGCCAAATGCGGCGAATTCTCTTCGCCCCGAAAACGATAATCTTGTCGTGTAAATCGATGGAAAATTCTTCACTCATGAGTTTGCCCCTTTCTGAAGGCTGGCTTGAATTGTATTCTTCGCATCCCACGGGTCGGCGACCTCGATAAAAGCCCATCGTCCTAAACCGCCGTGATTATTGATGGCCGGAACCCACAGCGTGCGCGCCGTGGAGACCTTTGCAGCCTTGTCTTTTTTCTTTTCGCCGGTGACTTCGACGATCAGGTTCAAGAGATCATCCGGGCCGTTGCCGTCATCAATGCAAGCGATAAAGTCCGGGATGTATTGGTGTTCTTCACCGTTCAACGTATAGGGTATGGTAAAGCTGAGGTTGTGGTTCTTAACGTAACGGATGACCTCGGACATATCTTCAAGCGATTCGGCCATCTTCTGTTCCCACGAGTCGGTATCGGCAACCACATGAGAGATGTGGCACTTGGCCTCCGTAGTGGCGTAGACAGGCCGGGTAGTGTCGAAATCCACATAACGGGTAGAGCCAATGGCGTCATACGGGCGCAATATGGGCTTTAAGCACGCCGTGCCGTCGGTCGAGGCAACTATGGCCTTGTAGATGCGGTCAACGGCATCGTGCGCCTTTTCAATCAAGAGCAACAGTTGCGGAAATGTGTTGTCCTTTAGCGTAACGCATTCGGCGAGCCAGCGTTTGGCAATGGCAAGCAGTTGCGGAAAGAGCCACGGCTTGTCGTTGCCCTCGTCGTCGCGGAAGTATTTTTCAAGCGTAAGCTTGGCCAACAGAAATGCAATCTCGTTTGGACGGCGGCGCTTGAGGTCGTCAAGCGTATGGATGCTTGATTCGCCGACAATAGGGGCGTTCTCGGTCTTTGTAGGAATGTCGGCGGTAGAGAGCGCCAGATTAGATTCTTCTGTAAAGGTTGCGGTGAGCCGTTCACCAGCCATATCATAGCGGTAGCCAAGTAATCTTGGAAACGTAATCTCACAGGCGGCGCGGCCTTCAATGGCGCGGACGCGAGTAGGCATGGGGCCGGGCTTAGGGTCTGCGGCTCCGCCGCTGCACGGGATAAAGGAGAACGGCACGCCGTATACCTCGGCATATTCAGTGTCAAAACGTCCGTTGTCATTGACGGCGTAACTCATGCGACGGAGCGCCCGACCGACTACCTGTTCGCACAGTAATTGAGTTCCAAAGGCGCGCACGCCAAGAACATGGGTGACGGTATTGGCGTCCCATCCTTCGGTGAGCATGGAGACGCTGACCACGCACCTGACGTTTTCGCCGAGTTTGCCAGCCTTGCCGACGGTATTCATCACCTCGCGGAGCAGGTCTTCGTCGGTTAGGCCGTCCGTGTCACGGCCGGGGAAACGGACGCGGTATTCTGCCTTGAACTCGTTGATTTCACGGGAGGCTATCTTCTTGAAATCATCGCTCATTGATTCGCCGGATTCGAGTTGCTGGCTGTCAACCAGAATAGTGTTCGGCCGGTGCAGCCACCCGCCGTTGCCGTCGTCGTTGCGGAAGATGTCCAGCTGTCCGGCTTGGACAATAGTCTCTTCGCCAACCTGCTTTTCCCATCCGGCGATAAAATCAAAAACGAGCTTGGATACATTGGTGTTGTTGCAGACAACTATGAAGACCGGCGGAGTGTTGCCACGAGCGCGGGCATCGGCGTTACCTTCCCAGAGGCGATAATACTTTTCGTAGTTGCCGTAAAGGCTGATTAGCGCGCCTTGCAGTTCAACCGGGAGTTTTGGTTCGCCGCCAACGTCATCGGTCTTGCGTCCTTTTTTTGGCAGGTCTTCGCGGATACGCAGCCACAGGTCGCGGTAGGTTGGCTGGCCGCCGGTCATAGAGTCGTCGGCCACCGGCACGCGAGGCACTTTAACGATGCCCGCTTCAATGGCGTCAATCAACGAAAAATCCGAGACCACCCAGGGAAAGAGTGTGCCTTCCGAATATCCCGAACCACGCAGGAAAAACGGCGTGGCCGAAAGATCATAGATGGCCTTCACGCCTATCTTGGCTTTTACCGCCTCAATGCCGGAAATCCAGACACGGGCCTCGATGTCGCGTTGCTTTGCCTCGACGCGGTCATCGCCGGTAAGTTTTTCATCTTCTACGTCGGGTTTCCTGCGGTAACAATGATGAGCCTCGTCGTTCAAGACAATGATGTTTTTCTTATTGCCAAACTCGCGGCAGACGCGGCGCGCCATCTGGTCAGGGGTTTCGGTGAACGGGTTTGGCTGCCCATCAGCAAGAATCTGCTTGGTAATCTTGCCGGCAGCGACCCTTTCGCGCAGTTGAAAGGCGTGGTAATTTTGGATTATGATTTTGGCCTGCCCAAGATTGTCAATATCATGCGCCGCAACAACGTCGCGCTGGCGGTAATAATTATCAGGGTCGTTCGGCAGCAGCACACGCAAACGGTCGCGTATGGTGATACCGGGAGTTATAATCAGAAAACTGTCGGAGAAGCGCGCGTCTTGCGGATTGGCGCGTTTGTTGAGAGTGTGCCATGCGATGAGCATGGCCATGACCACGGTCTTACCTGAGCCGGTAGCCATCTTGAACGCCGTGCGCGGCAGACCGGGGTTAGACGTGTCATTTGCCTTGCGTATCGCGTTCTCGATCCATGCGTCGCCGTACTTCTTGGCGACCTCTGTAATGTAGATGGCGGTTTCGAGGGCCTCGTTCTGGCAGAAGAAAAGTTTCTTCTCGCGGGCCGGGTCTGTCCAGTAGGCAATCAATCGCGAGGTAGTCGGCGTCACGCCGATGTAGCCGCCCTTACGCCACATGGCGACGCGACTACGGATGTCGTTGACGAGCTTGTTTTCTTCTATGCGTTCTTGTGTCCATTCGGTGTCGAAATAAAGTTGCTTGCCTTTTTTCTTTGGTTTGGCTATGGGGACGAAGTATGAACTGATCCGGCGGCCGTCAACGACCTCGTTCGTAATGCCCTCGTCGGTAAATCGGAAATGGCGGGTCGGCTCGTCGAAAGGCGAATTGATAATCGGGTTCTCGATGACGACTTGTTTCATCAATCCATCCATGCCGCAATTTTAAGAACTTTACCAAAAAGGAACAAACGCATGGCAACGACACATTGCCCTCACGCATCAGAACCCGGAGAGCATGTTCTCCTTAACGAGACGCGCGGTATCCGTCGCTATCTTGGCAAGTGCTTTGTCCTCCGCCTCCTTGGTGGCCGTAACATCCGCTTGATTCACCGCAAAGTCCTTATAGTTTGTAATATTTGCGGCAGACCAAAGCGTCTCGGAACCTCTCGAGAGCGTAATCGCCATTACTACCGTGAGCCTGTACTCCTGATTCACATCGCTCCTCGTATAGGAAACCGGGGCAAGGGCGTATGATTTGATTATCCCTTTCATAACTACGTCCGCGGAACCGGTTATGAAAACGGTGTTGACAAAGGCGTCCACGAACGCGCCTGTAACGACAGACTCGATGTTCGGCTTCGATGTTTCGTTGACGAACACCGGGATGGAGACGGCCGTTGCGTTCCCCGGCATCCGCCCTCCCTTGCCCGCGACATGATACCCGCACCCGACAAGCATGACAACGCACAAGACGACGCCGAATGTGCCCTTTATAACCGCCATATAATCCCCATCACCCCATCCTCTCCCACAAGGGGAGAGGGAGTTATCCCACCACCAGATTTATTATCTTGTTCGGGACATAGACGAACTTTTTGATCTCCTTGCCCGCGATCCACTCAACGGACTTTGCGTCATTCATCACCAACCCCTTGACGGCATCGTCGGATGCGTTGACCGGAGCGATTACCTTGCTCCTTACCTTGCCGTTTATCTGCACCACCAGAGAAACCTGGGCGACTTCAAGCGCAACGGACGAGGCTTCAGGCCACGCGCTCTTGTGCAACGGCACGTCTTTTCCGAACGCGCACCAAAGCTCCTCGGATATGTGCGGGGCAAAAGGGCTTAGAAGAACAACGACCGTCTCGACCGCCTCCTTAAAGACCGCGCGCGCCTCAACGCCGTCCTTGCCGTTGTCAAACTGATACAGCGCGTTCACAAGCTCCATTATGGAGCTTATCGCGGTATTGAAATGGAACCGCTCGCCGATGTCCTGAGTTACCTTCCTTATCGTCCTGTGCGTAAGCTGATGGAGCTTGACAGCCTCGTCGCCCTTCGGCAGACCGGATCCCGGATCAAAAGCCTTACATGAGAGGAGGCCGATATTTTCATTGACCAGCCTCCAGACCCTGCCGAGAAACCTGTATGCGCCCTCCACGCCGTCCTCGCTCCAGTCAAGGTCTTTTTCAGGCGGGGCCGCAAAGAGCGAAAAAAGCCTTGTCGTGTCCGCGCCGTAGCGCTCGATTATACGGTCAGGATCGATGACGTTCTTTCTCGACTTGCTCATCTTCTCGACTGCGCCGGTTTCAAGCGTCTTGCCGCAATGGACGCATAGGCCGTTTACAGCCTCCTCAGGGTAGATGAAGCCGTGCTCATGGCACTTGAGCGTCTGCTTCCTGACCATGCCTTGCGTAAGGAGGTTCTTGAACGGCTCGTCAACGTCATGCAGCCCCAAGTCCCTGAGCGCCTTCGTGAAAAACCGCGCGTACAGGAGATGGAGCACGGCGTGCTCGATGCCGCCTATGTACTGATCGACCGGCATCCAGCGCATGGCCTCCTTCTTATCGAACGGAGCCGACGAGGAGTGCGGCGAGGCGTAGCGCAGAAAATACCATGACGAGTCCACGAACGTATCCATTGTGTCGGTCTCGCGCCTTGCCGGAGCGCCGCAGGACGGGCATTTGACCTCGACAAACTCCGGTGATTCGGCAAGCGGCGATGAACCAATGCCGGTGAGCTTGACGTTTTCAGGCAGGACAACCGGCAGTTCTCGATATGAAACCGGCTTGACGCCGCACGAGGCGCAATGGATTACAGGTATGGGGCATCCCCAGTATCTCTGGCGCGATATGCCCCAGTCGCGCAGTTTGTAATTTGTCGTTGGTCTGCCCGCGCCCTTTGATTCAAGGAGTTTAACTATAAGCGGCATTGCGTCGGTATTTTTCATGCCGGTAAACACGTCCGAATCGGCCATCACGCCTTCTCCCGTATATGCCTCTTTCATAGTCAACGGGTCGAGCGTTGAGCCATGCGGGTTTATGACGACCTTTACCGGGATGCCGTACTCCTTTGCGAACTCGAAGTCCCTCTGGTCATGCGCCGGAACGGCCATGACCGCGCCTGTGCCGTATCCCATCAACACGAAGTTCGCGGCGTACACCGGAACCCTTGCGCCCGTCAGCGGATTGATGCAATATGCGCCGGTAAAGACCCCCTCTTTTTTAACGTCGGCTTCCCTTGAGTTCCTGCTGTCGGCCTCGGCCTTGACCCTTGCCGCAAAAGAGGCGACTTCAGTCCGCTTTGCCTCGGTCGTAATCCTTTCAAGCAGAGGATGAGCCGCGGCCAGACTCATGAAGGTTGTCCCGTAGAGCGTGTCGGGCCGGGTCGTGAAGATATTGATAACCTCGTCGGACGAGTCCAGCCTGAAGGCCACGTCGGCTCCAACGCTCTTGCCTATCCAGTTCCTCTGCATCAGGAGCACCTTCTCAGGCCAGCCTGGAAGTTTATAGGTATAGTCGAGGAGTTCGTCGGCGCAGGCGGTAATCTTGAGGAACCACTGCTCCAGTTCCTTCATCTCCACGCTTGAAGAGCACCTCCAGCAAAGGCCGTCCTCAACCTGCTCGTTTGCAAGAACCGTTGCGCATTGCGGGCAGAAGTTGACCGTTGAACGCTTCCTATACGCAAGCCCCTTTTCAAAGAGTTTCAGGAATATCCACTGATTCCACCTGTAGTAGTCCGGCGAGCAGGTGGCAACCTCCCTTGACCAGTCATAGGACAGCCCCATGCGTTGCAACTGCTTTTTCATGTTTGCGATATTCTCGTAAGTCCATTCGGCCGGGTGAGAGCCGTGCTGTATGGCCGCGTTCTCGGCCGGGAGCCCGAACGAGTCCCAACCCATAGGATGAAGCACGTTGAATCCGCGCATCCTCAGAAAACGCGCAAGCACGTCGCCGATGGAATAGTTCCTGACGTGCCCCATGTGTATTCTGCCGGACGGATACGGAAACATCTCAAGCACGTAATAGTTCTTTTTCGACGGATCATTGCCCACGGCAAATGCGCCGTGCTTTTCCCATGCCGTTTGCCAGCGTTCTTCGATGGCCTTATGGTCGTACCTTATCGGCTCAGCTTGTGAAACCATCCGACTCCGCTCCTGAATGATAGAATGAAGGATTAAGGAATCTTCCGATTAATTCCTATTTTGTCATTGCGAACCGCGCTTCCCCGCTTGAAGCACGCGAGGACAAGTTTGCGGCGCGGCAATCTCGTAACCCATTGAATTACCAAGAGACGAGATTCTACGCTGCGCGAGAATGACAGCAAAACGAGTTTTTCAGCAGCCTGCTGAAGGGTTGCCCTGCTTTTACACGATTCACGGTCACGGTTCACGGTTTTTCGCTGAAAAACGGCTTGAGTTTTTCGTAAGCCGCGGCGATATGCTCCGGCATGACCTTTACATCCGAAAGCACGGGCATGAAGTTGACGTCCCCGTTCCATCTCGGCACCACGTGCGTGTGGAGATGAGCCTCGATGCCCGCGCCCGCGGCGCGTCCGAGGTTTAAGCCGATATTGAAGCCGTGCGGTTTGTATACGTTTGAAAGCGCTCCGAGGCAGGCAACAATCAACTTGTGCGAATCAGCGGCCTCCTCGTCGGTGAGGCCCGGCAGGTCTCCTACGTGCCTTGCCGGCGCGATAAGGAGGTGGCCGCTGTTGTAGGGAAATTTGTTCATCATCACGACGCTCAGACGCCCGGCGTAGAGCACATGATTGTCGGCGGTGGAGGCGCTATTCGCCGCAACGCAGAATATGCAACCGGCCTTTTCACCCGACTGCACGTATTCAGCCCTCCAAGGCGCCCAGAGACGGTTCATTATATATTATTCCAAACGGTTCACGGTCAACGTTCACGGTTCACGGCTTTATGCCGTTTATCCTCTCCCGTATCTCCTTGCCCGCCTTGAAAAACGGCACCTTCTTCGCGCCTATCATTATCTTCTCGCCGGATTTGGGATTTCTTCCCCGTCGTCCCTTGCGGCTCTTGAGTTTGAAACTGCCGAACCCGCGTATCTCGACCTTGCCTCCCTTTGCAAGAGAGTCGGTCATGCCCTGAAAAAGGGTGTCGATGATTATCTCGACGTCCTTTCTTGAAAATACGCCTGCCTTCGAGGATACCAGTTCTATAAGCTCGCTCTTGGTCATGGGTATAACCCCTCCGATTACATGGCCGGATTCGGCGCGAGATACATTATGCGTAATCCGGTAAGATTGGATATGCCCCTCGCAATGGATTCGTCAACAAGGGTTCGGAGCCAGCCGAACCCCTTCTTCTCAAAATAAATAATCTCCGGCTTGCCTTTAAGTCCTGCAAGGCCGGCGCTCAGGGCGATGGAGTCCGCAAGAGAACCGAGCGAATCTATAAGCCCCAACTCCTTTGCCTGCGCCCCGGTGAATATGCGTCCGTCGGCTATCTTTTCAACGTCCTCCAGCTTGAGATTACGTCCGTCGGCAACCGCGCGCGCGAACTGCCCGTTGACGTCGTTGACAAGCGCCTGAAGATACTTCCTTTCAGCGTCGGTCATGCCCCTGAGCGGGGAGCCGGTGTCCTTGAACTGGCCGCTCTTCACCACGTAGCCCTTTATGCCGAGTTTTCCAAGCAACTCTTCGGCGTTTATGAACTCCACGATAACGCCGATGGAACCGGTTATGGTGCCGGGATTTGCGACGATCTTATTGGCGGCCACGGCAACGTAATATCCGCCGGACGCCGCGACCGCGCCCATTGACGCGACGACCACCTTCGACTTGGCCAGCTTTTTTACCTCTCCGTATATCTCTTGAGACGGACCGACCGCCCCGCCCGGGGAATCTATCCTCAAAACCACGGCCTTTATATCGTCGCGCTCAGCGACCTCGCGGAGTTGTTCGTTTATCTCTGTGGGGTCTATTATAACGCCTTGGAGCTTGACGACCGCGACTTTATCGGACATAGAAAGCTTCCTGCCGCCGCTGAAATAAGCAAACAACAGCGTTATTACCAGCAACAAAAAGAAGGCCGCGCCAACGGCGGCAAAAAGGTTCCGGAACTGCTCGAACTTCATCCTCTCTCCATTGAGTATATACCCTGCGGCCTTTCCGCGGCCATTTAGAACGCGCGTTAAGGATACCCCGCGGCAAGGCTGCGGGGAGGCTTCATTACACGCCCTGTCCCTCAAGCCAGCCGGCCGACCTGATTGACCTGATGCTCAACCCGATCTTGTTGTCATCGGGGTCGACGTTCAATATCTCCACCTCGACTACGTCCCCCGGCCCAATGCCCGATTTCTTCTTTCCCCTGTTCAATTCCGACACATGAACAAGCCCTTCAAGACCGGCTTCCAGTTCCACGAACGCGCCGAACTCCGCAACGGACGTAACCTTGCCGTCAACGATCATTCCGGGCTTGTACCTCTCGCTTACGCCGTCCCACGGATTTTTCTCAAGCGCCTTGACCGACAACGAGAACCTTCGGGTAAGCGCGTCTATGTTTACCACGACGGCCTCCAACTCCTGCCCCTTTTTCACGACCTCGGACGGATGCTTTATCTTCCTCCATGAAAGATCGGAGACGTGCACCAACCCGTCAATGCCCTCTTCCACGCCGATGAACACTCCGAAGTCGGTTATGTTCCTTACGACGCCCTTGATCCTCGTCCCTTTGGGATACCTCTTCCCGACCTCATCCCACGGATTTGCCTCTATCTGTTTCATGCCGAGGGATACGCGCTTGGCTGCGGCGTCAACCTCAAGCACGACCACCTGAACGATATCGCCTGGCTTTACCTTTTGAGAAGGGTGCTTTAACTTGCTCCACGACATCTCGGATATGTGCACAAGCCCTTCAAACCCCGGTTCAAGCTCGATGAAGGCCCCGTATTCCGTGATATTGACCACCTTGCCGGAAAGTCTCATCCCTTGCGGATACTTATCAATGGCGCCCTGCCAGGGGTCCTGTTTTGTCTGCTTCAAGCCGAGCGAAATCTTGCCGTCCTCTTTGTTAAACTTCAACACCTTGACGCTTACGGCGTCTCCTACCTTGACTACCTGAGACGGGTGGGCGGCCTTTCCCCATGAAAGGTCCGTAAGATGCACCAGCCCGTCAATGCCGCCCAAGTCTATGAACGCGCCGTAGTCGGTGATATTCTTTACTACGCCGTTAAGGACGATGCCTTCTTCAACCTGCTCGAGCGTTATCTTTTTAAGCTCATCGCGCGCGCTCTCAAGCAGGGCGCGCCTTGACACTATTACGTTGCTTTTACGCCTGTTGACCTTGAGCACCTTGAACTGGTACTTTTGACCGACGAGCTTGTCCTGATTTCTGACCGGCTTCAAGTCAACCTGCGAACCCGGTAAAAAGGCGGTAATGCCCGCGATATCAACGTAAAAACCGCCCTTTACCCGTTGCGTAATCGTGCCGTCTACAGTGCCGCCCGTGTCGTGCGCATCGATTACGACATCCCATATCTTGAGCTGATCGGCCTTTGCCTTGGACAACACTATATAGCCCTTGTCGTCCTCGCGCCTTTCAATCAAGACCTTTATCTCGTCTCCCACCTTTACGGTGGACTTGCCGGACTCGTCAAGAAATTCCTTAATTGGAACGAGACCTTCCGACTTATACCCGATATCTATCATCACATAATCATTCGATACCTGAATGATCCTGCCTTTGATTATGTCGCCATCACGAGGCTCGGTCAGCTTGCCCTCGAACAGTTCGGCAAAATCAGACCCGCCGGCTTCAGCTTGTTGAGATTTATCGCCTCTCCAGACCATTAATTAAGCTACCTCCCGCCTTTTATGTTGAATATCAAGAAGATACCACATAGAAGACCTAATGGCAACTCATTTTTCCTCTAATGACGGTAAACGATTACGGCCTCTATTTCACGACTTGATAATTGGTGTGAGTAAGGATTAAAAATTGCCCGCCTTGACCCGCCCAGCGCCGCTTTCAGGCACAAAAACCCGTGTTTGCGCAAATCTCGGCGATGGGAAGCAACGCTGGATGGGATTGCGGAGTCAACTAAGTAACCTCTGATTGATTCTTATTTTGTGATTGCGAGCCCAGCACCACTTTGGATTATGAAAGCGTGTTCCTTGGCAAATTCCTTCGTGCAACAAAGTGGTGCTGGGTTGATTTCCTTGAAGACGAGATTCTACGCTGCGCGAGAATGACGGGTCGGCGAATTAATCAGA
>JACRCE010000074.1 GCA_016213015.1 Deltaproteobacteria bacterium
GTCAGGGCGAAAATACACCGGTTGCCCGACGGCTTGCGCCGAAGGCGCAATAAGACGGGCTTCAAAGAGAGCGTGAGCTTCCTTGCCGGGGCGAACCGCGCTTTTGCGGTTGGCCCAATGCTCACATATTATCATATATGCTCCGCTTTTTATTTTCGCCCTTCCGCGAACTCGGAAAAAATTTCTAATTTTTAGAGGCAACCTAATCTGTAGCCCGATAACGCAAGATGAATAAAAACATATTCGATAACGCCGTGGCCGTTGTAAAGAAGGCAAGAAAGATACTTGTCGTGTCGCACGTAAGCCCTGAGGGCGACGCGGTCGGGTCCCTTCTCGGCATGACTCTGGCGCTCAGGAACGCGGGCAAGGAAGTTACGGCGTATCTTGAGGATCCCGTGCCCGGGCAGATGATGTTCCTGCCGGGTGTGGCGACGATCGTTCATACGCTGGACGTTAATGAGCGGTTCGACGCGACAGTGGCCGTCGACTGCGGGCAGAAGGACAGGCTCGGCAAGGGGTTTGTAGCGCTCAAGGAGCCGGGCGTCATAGTGAACATAGATCATCACGCCACCAACGACTGTTTCGGCGACGTAAACGTGGTCGTCGGCGACGCCTCAGCCGCCGGAGAACTTGTCTACGATTTTTGCAAGGCCGGCGGGTATGAGGTTACGCGGGACGCCGCGATAAACATGTACGTCGCCATTCATACCGACACCGGTTCCTTCAGATATTCGTGCGCCACGCCGGATGCCTTCAGAAAGGCGGGCGAGCTTGTAGCCCTCGGCGCCGAGCCTTGGGAGGTTGCAAGGCGCGTGTACGAGAACTATCCGGCGAAAAAGTACGTTCTGCTCGCGATGGTTCTTTCCACGCTGGAGGTCTTGAATATCGGCAACGGCGCGGGCGACGTCGCCACGCTCCTCGTAACTCTGGAGATGTTCAAAAAGGCCGGGGCCGATAAAGACCTTGCCGACGGCTTTGTAAATTATGCGCGGGCGATAGAGGGCGTACAGGTAGGCGCGTTGTTCAGGGAGGTAAAACAGGGCGAATACAAGGTAAGTCTTCGCGCCAAGGGCGACGTGGACGTGTCGGCGGTGGCCATCTGTTTCGGCGGCGGCGGACATAAAAACGCCGCGGGCTTCAGCCTCAAAGGCGAGATCAACGGCGTAAAGGCAAGGGTGCTTGCGGCGATAAGGGACAAGGTTGGAACTCCGAGTTCCTGAAGCAACTGGTATCTTTGACATGGCGGGCATCAATGGACGGTTGGCGGTTATAACCGGCACACGTTTTCAGTTTGCGGTCTTGGCGGTTTAATGGACGGAATCATAGTTATCGATAAGCCTGTCGGCTGGACGTCGCACGACGCGGTGGCTTACGTCAAAAAAAAACTCGGACTCAAGAAAGCGGGGCATCTCGGCACGCTTGACCCGCAGGCCACCGGCGTTCTTCCGCTTGTCGTAAACGGCGCAACGCGCTATGCCCGATTTTTCGACGCGGGGGACAAGCGTTATCAGGCGGTCATGAAGCTTGGGGAAACGACCGACACATGCGACGGCGCCGGAAGGGTCTTGGAGACGAGGGATGCGTCGAGTGTTACAGAGGCAAGGGTGCGCGAGGTTCTGGCCGGTTTTAAGGGCGTCATCAAGCAGGTGCCGCCCATGTATTCGGCGATAAAGAAGGGCGGCGTGCCGCTCTATAAACTTGCGCGCAAGGGCGTCGTCGTCGAGAGGGAGCCGAGGGAGGTTACGGTCTACGGTCTTGACGTGCTTCGCGTCGAGTTGCCGTACGTCGAGTTCATTCTTGCATGCTCAAAGGGCGCTTACGTCAGAACGATATGCCATGACGCAGGCGAGGCGCTCGCCTGCGGATCCCACCTGACCGCGCTTCGCAGGCTTGGATGCTCGGTCTTCGGAATCGCCGAGGCAATAGACCTGACCGGGCCGATGGGAAGCGCCGAGGGCCTTACATCCGGCATCATCTCCATTCAGGAGGCGTTGTCGAGACTTCCTCGTGATGGCGAAAAAAAAGACTTTTCTTGCGTCCTCGGAGATGCTAATATTGACAACCTCTGCTAAACGGTTTGGACGGTCTTTCGTTGAGCATGAGCAGGGATGATGAAAAGAGATTTGGCCGCCTCAAAAAATAGCAATTTTTAGAGCGGCCAAAAGCAAAACAAGGAGGTGGCATTGAGATGCTCGCAACAGAGAAGAAACAAGAGATAATACAGGTTCACAAGAGACATGAAAAGGATACCGGATCGCCGGAGGTGCAGATAGCCCTCCTGAGCGAGAGGATAAACAGCCTCGGATCCCATTTTAAGACCAACAAAAGCGATCATCATTCGAGAAGAGGGCTTCTCAAGATGGTCGGCACGAGAAGAAGGCTTCTCGACTACGTCAGGAGCAGGAACGTAGGCCGTTATAACAGCATAATAGAGAAGCTCGGACTCAGGAAGTAGCTTCTTGTTGCAATGGATTGTTCGGCATACCGGCACGTGGAGGCGCATCTGCTTGGAAGCGCTCTTATCGCGCCCCGTGCCGCTTCGCATCACGAAAGTTATGTTGTTTGCAAGTTTCTTCATCGGGTGCCGCTCGGCCATGTTATCCGGCACGGCATCGGTTGCGAAAAGTGGCGCGGGACAAGCGTATTAAAGTGGTACGGGGCGCGTCGGCGCGCTTGGGTATGACGTAGTTTTTTATCGCGTTTCGATGATTGTTCGACAATCTTTCTTGCCCTTTCCGGAAAGGCTTCTCCGACCTATACTATTCTCATAATGAAATCTTAACTTACCTTTCTTGAAAGAAAGGTAAGCCAAAGAACTTTAACAGGAAATGAACGCCAAGGCGGGTAAAAATTGATGTTGCCCGCGCCCCCAGCACAAAAAATCATACAGGAGATCAACGGCATAATGGTGAAGAGATACGAAACAGAGTTTGCGGGCAGAAAGCTTTCCGTTGAGATCGGCAAGATGGCGAGACAGGCGCACGGTTCCTGCACCCTTAAATACGGCGACACGGTCGTGCTTGTAACGGCCTGCCGCGCCGACACGGCCTTGGCAACGTCGGATTTCATGCCGCTTACCGTAAACTACATGGAGATGACCTACGCCGCGGGAAAGATACCGGGCGGATTTTTCAAACGCGAGGGAAGGCCGAGCGAAAAAGAGGTGCTGACCTCAAGGCTTATAGACAGGCCCATAAGGCCGATGTTCCCGGACGGGTACTACAGGGAGACGCAGGTTATAGCGACCGTGCTGTCGCTCGACCCTGAGAACGAGCCGGATGTTATCGCTATGATAGGCGCGTCCATTGCCCTCGGCATATCGGACATTCCGTTTGCCGGGCCTCTTGCCGCGGTCAGGGTGGGCGCGATGAACGGCGCTCTGGTGGCCAACCCGACGATAAAACAGCAAAAGGAGTCCGCTCTTGACATGGTCGTCGCAGGCTCCGAAGGTTCCATAATCATGGTCGAGGGCGGGGCGCAGTTTCAGTCTGAGGAGTTTCTGATCGAGGCGCTCAAGTACGCTCAGAGCGAGATGCGTCCGGTGCTTGAACTGCAAAAGAGGATTACAGCCGAGTTTGCGACGCCGAAGATCGTCGTAGAGCCGCACGTCGTTGACGCGGCCATCTCCTCAATGGTGCACGAGTTTGCTGGCGAGAGGCTAAAGGCCGCCTTGCGCCTTCCGGTCAAGCAGGAGCGTTATTCAACCATCGGCGCCTTGAAAAAGGAGTTGACCGTTGCCGTTGTCGGCCGGTTCCCGGACTCAGGCAAGGACGCTGTAAAGGTTTTTGAGGACATGAAGTACGACTTCATGCGCGAGATGGTTATCAAGGAGAAAAAGAGGGTTGACGGAAGGGGCTTGAAGGACATACGCGCAATAACCTGCGACGTGGGGCCTTTGCCGAGGACGCACGGGAGCGCCCTTTTCACCAGAGGCGAGACGCAGGCAATGGTCGTTACCACGCTCGGCACCTCGGAGGACGAGCAGAAGATAGACGCCCTTTCGGGATGGGAGTACAAGAACTTCATGCTCCACTATAACTTTCCGCCGTTCAGCGTCGGAGAGGTGAAGTTTTTAAGGGGCCCGGGCAGGAGAGAGATCGGCCACGGCGCCCTGGCCGAGCGCGCGGTTACAAGGATACTGCCCAAGGACGGCTCCTTTCCGTATACCGTCAGGGTCGTCTCGGACATACTCGAATCCAACGGCTCGTCGTCGATGGCAACGGTCTGCGGCGCGTCCTTGTCGCTTATGGACGCAGGGGTGCCGGTAAAGTGCCATGTGGCGGGCATCGCAATGGGTCTTATAAAGGAAGAGCACGGCACAGCCGTTCTTTCAGACATACTCGGCGATGAAGACCACCTCGGGGACATGGACTTCAAGGTCGCCGGGAGCGTTGACGGCGTAACCGCGCTTCAGATGGACATAAAGATTCAGGGCGTAACGCCTGAGATAATCAAGGAGGCCCTTCATCAGGCAAAGGAGGGCAGGCTCCATATACTGGACAAGATGACCTCAGCCATACAGACGTCGCGGGGCAGTATATCCGCTTACGCGCCTCGCATCACCAGCATCTTCGTCAGCAAGGAGAAGATAAAGGACGTCATCGGGCCCGGCGGCAAGAACATAAAGGGCATCGTTGCCGAGACCGGCGTCAAGATAGACATCGACGACACCGGAAAGGTGAATATCGCATCGGTTGACAGCGCCGCAGTCGAGAAGGCCATTCAGATGGTAAAGCGGCTTACGCAGGAGGCCGAAATAGGCAAGCTCTACCTCGGCAAGGTAAAGAAGATAATGGAGTTCGGCGCCTTTGTCGAGATATTCGCGGGAACCGAAGGGTTGGTGCATATCTCGCAACTTTCCAACGAGCGCGTGAAGAACGTAACCGACGTCTTGAACGAAGGGGACGAGGTGCTTGTCAAGGTCATAGAGGTGGATAAGGCGGGGAAGATTCGGCTTTCGAGAAAAGAGGCTCTGGGGCTGACACTTGAGGACAACAACAAGGCGAAGTAGGGTACGCCTGCGATGTAGGCCGTTAGGCTGTAGTCCTAACAGCCTAACAGATTGCTGACCGGGCGCTCGCCGACTCGCGAAGCGATAAGGCGAGCTATACAAATGATTACTATTCCTTACCGGTAATAATAATCGTCGTTAAGACGATTATTATTACAAAACCCCATACTGCCTGCTAATAGTTTACATTGACAGGAACTTGAAATCAGATGGCTCGTATCCGCTCGGCGCGTCTTGACAACGGCATAAGGGTTATCACTGAACGGATGCCGGACGTCGAGTCGTCCTCCATCGGCATCTGGGTCAAGACCGGCTCAAGGAATGAAACTCCCGCCTTAAGCGGCGTATCCCACTTCATAGAACACCTGCTGTTCAAAGGCACCGACACGCGGAGCGCCCTCGACATATCGAGAGAGATCGAGAGCGTCGGAGGCGTGCTCAATGCCTTTACGGGCAGGGAAACCACCTGCTTCTACGCAAAGGTCCTGAACAAAGACCTCCCTCTTGCGATAGACCTTTTATCAGACATCTTCATGCACTCCAAGTTCGCGTCCGAAGAGATGGACAAGGAGCGAATGGTCGTGTTGCAGGAGATAAAGATGGTGGAGGACACGCCCGACGACCTCATACATGACCTTTTTGCCGAGAGGTTCTGGAAGGGGCATCCGTTGGGCTGGTCCATACTCGGCTCGGCCGAGACGGTGAGCAACATGAAGCGTGAGGACGTAATCGCCCACTTCAAAGAGCGCTACTGTTCAAGCGACGTCTTGATAACCTCGGCCGGCGGACTTGACCATGCAAAGGTGGTGAAGCTCCTCAACAAGACGCTTGGCAGTGTAAAGAACGTCGGCAAGGCCGCTGATACAGGCGCGCCCACCCCATCCAAAGGCGTAAAGCTCATCAAAAAGAAGCTCGAACAGACGCATATATGCCTTGGCGTTCCGACTCAGTCCCAGTCGCATCCAGACAGATACAAGCTCTATCTTATCAATACCATGCTCGGCGGCGGGATGAGTTCGCGCTTGTTTCAGGAGATACGCGAGAAGCGGGGACTGGCCTATTCGGTTTACACGTATCTTAACCTGTGCGCCGATACCGGCTCTCTTGTGGCCTATGCGGGCACGTCAAAGGACAGTTTCAACGAGGTCGTCAGGTTGATACTGCGGGAGTTTTCGAGGCTTGCAAAGGACGTGGAGCCGAAGGAGCTTGAAAACGCGAAGGAGCAACTCAAAGGCGGGATGCTCCTCGGGCTTGAGACCAGCGACAGCCGAATGAGCAAGATAGCAAGGGATTACATCTGTTTCAACAGGGTCGTGCCGATAAAAGAGATAGTTGACGGCATTGACGCGGTAAAGGTAAGAGAGATTAAAGACCTTGCCTCGCGCCTCCTTAAACCGTCGAACGTAACGCTCGTTGCAATGGGGCAGGTTACGGGTAGAGGGCTGCCGGCAGGGATACGATGCGCCTGAAGAGATCGTTATATGCGAATACTCGTAGTTGAAGACGAAAAAAAGGTGGCCGCCTTTATCAAGCGCGGCCTTGAGCAGGAGAGTTGGGCGGTTGACCTGGCCTCGGACGGAGAGGACGGCGAGCATTCGGCCGTCGTCAACAGCTACGACGCCATCATCCTTGACATCATGTTGCCGAAGAAAAGCGGCCTTGAGGTGCTCAAGGCGATAAAGGAGGCAGGGGTAAAATCGCCGGTGCTCCTGCTGACGGCGCGTGATACGGTTGACGACAGGGTCAAGGGCTTGAATCTCGGGGCCGACGACTATCTGACCAAGCCCTTTGCCTTTGAGGAACTTCTTGCAAGGGTAAGGGTGCTCCTGAGGCGCGGCACCGCTTCCCCGCTCTCTCTCAAATTCGCGGACCTTTCCCTTGACCCCGCAACGCGCAAGGCAAGGAGAGGCGGCATAGAGGTAGAGCTGACCGTCAAGGAGTATGCGCTCCTTGAGTATCTCCTGCGTAACCCTGACCGCGTCCTAACGAGGACGCTCATAGCGGAACATGTCTGGGATCAGTCGTTCGAGAGCGAGACTAACGTGGTTGATGTTTACATCAACCACCTGCGCTCGAAGCTCGACAAGGATTTTCCCGTTAAACTCATCCACACCATAAGGGGCGTGGGCTACGTGCTGAAGAAGGAGTAATAAAGGGTACGGTTCTATTTAAGGGCGATAAATAGGGATAGCGGCCATTTACAATGACAAGAAACTTGAAATCGCCTAACAAATCAATCCAGCGGATTTTGTCTCCGCTCCGCTACGGCAAAACCGCAGGTTTTTGTCGTTGGGCGGCAAATATGGATACACAGTCAGTCGAACAGTTATTGCAGTCATTGGGGTCAGATATTTTATTTTGCATTTTATCCTGAACCGCTTTTCCATACTGTTTTTTCAAAGTAAAGACTTGACCTTCTTCTCTCGCATCTTCCCGATGAAAAGCATTGACAATATTGTAGCCATGTGGCTACAATATATCCATGTATGAGATTCGCAAAACCAACACATACGCCAAATGGCTTGATGGCCTGCGCGACACCCATGCACGCGGGCGAGTTTTGGCACGTGTCGAGCGCTTGGCCGCAGGGAACCCAGGAGATGTAAAACCGGTTGGTGAAGGCGTCTCGGAATTGCGAATCAACTATGGCCCCGGTTACCGTGTGTATTTTACGATGCGCGGGCGCACATTAATAATTTTGCTGGCTGGCGGCGACAAGCGCACTCAGGCCGCCGACATCAAGACGGCGTTGCGCCTCGCACGCAACCTGTAGGAGGGAATTATGAGCAAAACAAAAACAACTATATACGATGTTGCCGAACATCTCCGTACCCCGGAGGAAATGGCGGCTTATCTGGAGGCATGTTTTGAGGAGGCCAACGGCGATGCCGCGTTCATTGCCAAGGCGTTGGGTGATATCGCCCGTGCTAAGGGTATGGCGCAGGTCGCGCGTGATGCCGGCCTGTCCCGCGAAAGCCTCTACAAGGCGCTCTCTGGTGAGCGTAGTCCCGGCTTCGACACCATTCTCAAGGTCATGGATGCGCTTGGGTTGAAGTTACACGCCGAAGTATCTCACGGCTGATTCCGTATTCTAAGGAAGCTCTGATTAATTCGCCGACCCGTCATTCTCGCGCAGCGTAGAATCTCGTCTTCAAGGAAATCAACAACTTAGAGATTGCCGCGCCCAGCACCACTTTGTTGCACGAGAAAATTTATCAAACAACATGCTTTCGTA
>JACRCE010000075.1 GCA_016213015.1 Deltaproteobacteria bacterium
AGGAGGAGTTCTACAAGGTGGCCTTCCGCAAGAAGCTCTACAAGTCCATTGAGGAGATACAGGCCGACGTTGACGCCTTCATGGCATGGTACAACGCTGAGCGCACAAACCAGGGCAGGTACTGCCAGGGGCGCACCCCGTTGCAGACCTTTTTAGACGGGCAGGAACTCTATCAGCGGTATGTTTATGAAAATCCTGTGGAGGAAAAGGAGGTGATGGTGTAAACTCAGAAGTGCCTTAACCGGGAGACCGACTGTAAACGCAAATATCGTTCAGGGCACTTATGATGGCCTCGACGCAATACCACCATTAAAGCGGCGTAAGCGCAAAAAAATAAACGATATTGCGCCATAGGCATCAGTTCCAATCAGGACGATTCATAAAAACCGTGTCCGCAAGCGCCATTTTGTCGCACGTTGATATTTAATCAGAAACCGCGCAAGCTACGCAAAGTGGCGCTGGGCACACGGCTCTCTTAGCCGGCTTTTCTTACGTTTGACGCCTGCGGGCCTTTCGGACCCTGCGTTACCTCGAACTCGACCTCATCACCCTCTTTGAGGGTCTTGAAGCCTTCTCCGGTTATCGCGGTATAGTGTACGAACACATCCTCGCCCGACTCCTGCTGTACGAAACCGAAACCTTTTGTATCGTTGAACCACTTCACCTTGCCTCTTGCCATGCTGTACCTCCTTCTTTTTGTGGAACTCTCCCGCAGTATAAATAAAGGCCGCACGACGAGAGCGCCGTTGCGGCCAGTTATCCATTTCAAATCTGCAAGATACGATTCCCCATTAAATTTGAACTAATCCTACCAACTTACATATACGGTGTCAAGGACTTTTTACACTTTTTATACTTTTCGGAAGTTGTCAGATTCCGGTTAACGCACCAGATCGGAAACCCTCACGACCTTCACACCGTTGCTCGACAACTCCGGCATTGCCTGCCTCAAAGCCTCAATGGTCTCGGTATACGGGTGGCCTATTGCGATCGCCCCGCCCTTCTTCACAGCTATCTTTGAGGCCTCCTTGATCCTTGCCTTTATATATTCAACGTCGCGCTCGTTGTCGAGGAATACGTCTCTTCCGGCGCTTTTAAACCCCATCTCTCGCGCAAGCCGCGCACCCACTGAATCGGGACTCGTCCTGCTGTCAAGGAAAAACATCTTCCTGCTCTTCACGACGCCGAGCGCTGCGCGCATCCCGGCCTCGTCCTCGGTGAACCTCGATCCCATATGGTTGTTAAGCCCTATCGCGTGAGGCACGCCCTTGATGCCGCGCTCCATGAGACCGCTAATCTCCATTGCGCTCATCGTCGTAAGCACTACGCCGTCGCCGGGGTCGTGCGCCTCTTTGTCCCTTGGCTCCATCGGCATGTGCACGAGCACGTCAAGACCTTTCGAGTGCGCCCTGTCCGCGGTCTCCACCGAATGAGCGAGGTTTGGCAGGACGGCCACGGTTATATCCGCGCCCAGCTTGAGGAGCGCGTCGAGCTTTTTCAAATCCTGCCCCATGTCGTCTATCACTATCGCCAGCTTGGGCCCGGCATGGACGACAGGCGCGGGTCTTGGAACCGCCGGCGGCGCAGGCGGCTTTGCCGGAGGCGGGGTAACGGTCGCCTGAGGGCCGGGGCGATCGACCCTCGGCGTTGGTTTGAACCAATCAAGATATATCAACAGGCCGGCCACGAAGGCGGAGCCTATCAAAAACCCTAAAAGCAAAAGACCCCATGAAAAGGGGCCTTTGCCGCTGCGTCTTCGTCTTTGCATATATGCCTTTCGATTTGTTTGTTTGTTTGTTTCAATCCACGCCCCGTGCGAGGGGCGATCGCGCATACGACCTTTAAGACAAAGACCGTAGGGCTAAAGCCCTGCCCTACGTCTTTCACGGTCACGGTTCACGGCCACGGTCTTTACACGGCCTTTCAGACTACGCCCTTATCGTTAAAAAACCGCGTGTACTGCTTGTCCGTTACCATGATGTGATTCACAAGCCAGTCCTTCAAGAAAACCATGAGGCCGATGCTTATCGTGAAGTTGGCCGCGTCTAACTTGGCTTTGAAGTCCGTTATCTCCTTTACGAACTTTTCATGCTCCTTTTTATGCTCGGCGTATCCCGGATAGACAAGGCTCGCCATCCGATCTTCCTCCGCGCCGAAGTGCATCCTCGTATAATCGATAAGCGCAAGCAAGATGCCGCCAAGCGCCTCACTTGCCTTGCGCGTACGCATGGCGTCGTGCAGTTCGTTGATGAGGTCAAAGAGCCTCTTATGATGCCCGTCGAACGTGCCTACCCCTACGCTATAATCGTCCTTCCATGTAAATAGCGGCATAATCTTACTCCCGTTGGTTAGCGCAAGCAGCCTATGCGCGCTTCAACCAGCCTTGCGCGTGGTCTCCTTGAATATATACCAGCTCTTGAGATAATCAAGCGCCCTCTTGAGCTGCATGTCCTCGGATGCGCCTTCGCTCTTTTCCGCCCCTTCGTTTATCGTGGGCCTCGCGGCGTCTTTTTTCTCCGGTTTCTTACCGGCTTCCGGCTCCTCGGCCAAATGGCCGTCAAGGTCTTTTTCCTTTATATGTCCCTTTGGCACCTCGCCTATGACTATGTCCGGCTCTATGCCCTTTGCCTGAATAGACCTGCCTGAAGGGGTATAGTACTTGGAGGTGGTAAGCCTTATGGCGGAGCCGTCGGAGAGCGGCACGATGGTCTGCACCGAACCTTTGCCGAACGTCGGAGTGCCTAGGATGGCCGCGCGTTTATGATCCTGAAGCGCGCCGGCAACTATCTCGGAGGCCGACGCGGAACCGCCGTTGACCAGCACTATCATGGGGTAGTCCGGTTGAGTCCTTGTCGCGTCGGCGTTGAAGGTCATGTCCTGTCCGGGCACCCTTCCCTTCGTGGAGACGATGAGGCCGGAGTCTAAAAACTCGTTCGATACGCTGACGGCCTCGGACAAAAGCCCGCCCGGGTTATTTCTGAGATCAAGCACCAGCCCCTTGAACCTCCCCTCCTTGGGCGTAAGCTCGGCCAATGCCTTCTGCAAGTCCGCGGTTGTGTTCTCCTGAAACTGATTTATCCTGATATAGGCGAAGCCGTCCTCGAGTTGCTTAAACCTGACGCTTTTCACCTTGATAACCGCCCTGTTCATGGTAAACGGCTTGGGTTCGGTAAAACCTTCCCTCATGATATGAATGGTAACCGGAGTGCCCTTAGTCCCCCTCATGAGCGTTACCGCCTCGCCAAGTCCCATCTCTTTTGTGGACTTATCGCCTATCTTAACGATCTTGTCGCCCGCCAGTATGCCCGCCTTGAAGGCCGGGGTGTCCTCGATTGGCGCAACGACCGTGAGGACGTTGTCCTTCATGCCTATCTCTATGCCTATGCCTCCGAACACGCCCTTGGTGTCCACCTGCATCTCCGCGTACTCGTCCGGGGTCATGTAGCTTGAGTGCGGGTCAAGCCCCTTTATCATGCCCTTTATGGCGTTGTTGATGAGCGCCTTCGAGTCAACCTGCTCCGCGTAGTTGTCCTGCACTATACTGAGCACGTCCGCATAAATCTTGAGGCTCTCGTAAGTCTCGTTCGGCACCGCCCTAACCTTGAGCGAGGTGCCCCACGAGAGCAGGGTAAAAATTACCGCGCCTATCGCCACGCCGGCTGTAAATCTTGCGTTCAACCATTTCTTAAACATCTATCTCCCTCCCTTGCCTTTGTTGTCTATTCTCTTTTTTATTAAATCAGGACTTCTCTTGCCGTGAATGACAGCCAGGACAATTATTCCCTCTTTTTCAAACAGGTAGATTATCTTGTATGGAAACCTTTTGACGAGGTGTCTTCTTGTCCCTTCATAATCGGACGGATAAACCTCTGGATTCCGTTGGATAAATCCAATGCCCGCGTCTATATGCGACAGGAAGTCATATCATAATCCCAGCCTCTTATCTTCATACCATGAAAATGCTTTCTTTAAGTCGCCTTCAGCTTCCGGCCTTATTATGACTTTGCATTTCATCCTTTAGCAGCTATCCTTTTGTATACATCCTCCCAAGGAGATCCCAAGTCAGGGTTTTTATGATACGCCTCCAATCGTTCGTCAATTATCTTTTTTTCCTCCGCCGTTAATTCGATGGATTCCGGTTCATTCGCGATAGTATCCCAGATATCCTCTACAAGTTGAATCCTTTCCGGGATTGACAAAATCAAGGCATCCGTTGCCGTTATTCTCTTCATTGTTTTTACCTCCAATCCTGTAAACCTATCAAAGGCGCCTACCTTTGCGCGAACCAAGGAACAGGGTCCCTCGGCACGCCTTTCTGTCGTATCTCGAAATAAAGCCCTGATGCATTTTGAACCCCGCTTTCTCCGACAAGCGCCACTTCGTCCCCTTTTTTTACCGGCTCTTTGATGCCCTTGAGCGTCTTTGACAGATACGCAAAGAGCGTGTAAAACCCCTGACCGTTGTCTATGATCATCACCTGTCCGTAACCCTTGAGCCAGCCTATATATATCACTGTGCCGTCATAAACGCTTCTGACCGGAGCATAAGCCTTTGCTTCAATTATTATACCATTATTAAAGGTCTGTGTCCCGAACTTTGGATGTTTGACGCTTCCATAGCTTGATATTATGCGCCCCTCGACCGGTATCATTAATTTGCCGCGCATGGAGGCAAACCCTTCACCCCCTGCCTGAGCGGTCTCGGCCTTCAACGTCCCGATAAGCGTTGTCAACTCGACGGCGGCCTTTTCAAGCTCCTTGACGACATTCAATCGCAAAGACTTCTCGCGCCTTACGCCCGTCAGCATCGCAGTCTTTTTCAGCCGGTGCCGCTCCACCTCTCTCAATGCGACGATCATCTCTTGCCTCGCGGCCTCGTCCTTGGAGCGCAGTCCCTTGAGCCTTTCCAGTTCAGAGTCGATTGATGCGGCCTTTTTCTCGTAATCGCTTATCAGATCAATATCCGAGTCCATTATCAGCGCAAGATTCCTGTGGCGCCTCCCCGCGTCGTCCATCGAAACGGATGAAAGTAAAAAAGCCGATGAAGGGGCGCGCCGCAGTTTGTACATGGCCTTCAGACGCAAGGCAAGCCTCTCGGAGACCTCTGTTTTTTCATGCTCGAGCCGCTCTATAGCAAGAACGGCGAGAGACATATCCCTCTTGATGCCGGACAAGGACGCCGCTATAAGGGCAAGCGCATCGGCGGATGAGGCAAGCGACCTGTTCACAACGTTGATCTCACCGAGGATATCCGTCTCCTTTTCGGACATCGCCTGAACCGTCTTTTTCTCCTCCCTTATTTTCCTGTGCACGTCCTCAAGTTTTTTCTCCTTCTTCAAAAGCTCCCTTGCCGGTTTATCGGCCGCAAGGGAGAGGGCCGCGCTCAGGATGAGGACAACCGCTATGAGAGGCAGCCTCATAGCCTTAGAAACCTCGTTAAGGAGATAAGGCTCCCGGCAACGGCAAGGGCTATGCCGGATGCGATAAAGATTGCGGTAAGAGGGAGCGCGTCCATCGGAAGTTCAAAGGCAAACCTTATGAACTCAGGCGCCTGACTTAATATAAAATGCCGGAACGCCCATAGGGCGCCAAGCGAGAGCGCCCCGCCCAATATGCCCTGAACTACCCCCTCCATCAAAAACGGCGTCTTTATGTAAACGCTTGACGCGCCGTTGAGTCTTAATATCTCTATCTCATCCCGTCTTGCATAGACGGCGAGCCTTATGGTGTTCGACACCATGAATACCGTTCCCCCGGCAAGGAAAACGCCCGTGAAAAGAGCGGCGAACTCGATAAATCTTACAAGAGAGGCGAGTCTGGCCATAAGTTCCTCGTCATGACTCACCTCGTCAACCCAATTGAGCCGCTCGATCGCGGCCAAGGCCGCGCCCCTCCCGTCCGCCGTGGCGAAAGGGTCCATGCTTATCTCGAACGAGGCCGGAAGCCGCTTTGCGCCAAAGCCCTCCAACACCTTCTCATGCCCCTTGAGCGCGGCCTTCAACTCGGCAAAAGCAGACTCGCTCGACACGTATCTGGCCGACCTCAGCCCGATGACGCGGCCAAGCGTCTGAGAAAATCCTTTGACCGACGCCGCGTCGGAAGGCGCGCCGTCTTTAAGGTAAACAATCACATGCGGCCGGTCTGCCCACGTCCGCGAGAGCGCGTTCAGGTTGATGAAGACGAAAAAGAACAAAAAAAAGATTGCGATGGAAAAACCTATCGCAACCGAGCTGAGGAGCGCGGTAACGGGATTTACGCGGCCTGAGCGGAGCGCGGCTCGCAGGATATAACGCGGCATTGAAAATACGGAACGAGGCTCTGCTAATGACATCAGGCAACCCTCCCGCCTTCAAGGAGCACCTTTCTTTTGCCGGCCTTTTCGATGAGTGCGGCGTCATGCGTGGCGATGAGCACGGTGGTGCCTTTATTGTTGACCTCCTTAAAAAGCTCCAATATCTCGCGGGACAGGTCCGGGTCCAGGTTTCCTGTAGGCTCGTCGGCAAGGATTATGACCGGCTCCTTCACAAGCGCGCGCGCGATTGCCACCCTCTGTTGCTCTCCGCCGGATATGGCCTTTGCCGGGAAGTTGGCCCTGTGTTGAAGCCTTACGTACTGGAGCATCTTCAAGACCCTTTTTTTTATCTCGGACGGCTGGGCGCCGCACACCTCAAGCGACAGGGCCACGTTCTCAAAGACCGTCCTGTCTAAGAGGAGCTTGAAGTCCTGAAACACGAAGCCCATCCTGCGCCTAAGGAGCGGTACCTCGCGTCTCGGTATCTTGTAGTAGTTCCTGCCGTCGAGTATGATGTGCCCGTTGGTGGGCGCCTCGGCGCCGAATATTATCTTGAGGAGCGTGGATTTGCCCGCGCCGCTCGGCCCTGTGATAAAGACGAACTCGCCTTTATCCACCTTGAACGTAACGTCGGAGAGCGCCTGAGAGGCGCCGTCGTAGCTTTTGGAGACATGGAACAACTGGATCATGCGGGTATCGGGAAAGAGGCAGACGCCTCTTTTTTAGCCTTCATTATCCCAGTTGATTAATTTCAAGTCAACATAAATACCGTAAACCGTGGCCGTGAACCGTGGCCGTGAAAAACAAGAACTCCCAAAAACCGCTTGAAAATAGCCGCATACTGATATACCCTGACAACGATGCCTTCATTAATGGAGAAAAGACCATGGGACGCGCACAGATCGACATACCGCGCGATAAGATAGAGGAGTTTTGCAGGAGACGCCATATCCGCAAGCTCTCGCTTTTCGGCTCCGTCATTCGCGGCGACTTCCGCCCTGACAGCGACGTGGACGTCCTTGTGGAGTTCGAGGCAGGGCATGTGCCCGGCCTCATCGGATTTTCCGGCATGGAGTTGGAGCTTGGCGATATCTTGAAGCGTAAGGTAGATCTAAGGACGCCGGAAGACTTGAGCAGATATTTTCGCAGCGAGGTCATGGAATCCGCTGAGGCGTTGTATGCCGTGCAATGAAGATATTACGCGCTTGCGGCATATGCTTGAATCCGCCTTAGACGCGGTCTCGTTCGTTCAAAACAGGAACAGAAGCTCTCTTGACACGAACAAGATGCTCCAGTTGGCCATTGTCAGATGCATAGAGATTATCGGAGAGGCGGCATCAAAGATATCGAAGGAATGTTGCGACGCCCATCCGCAAATACCATGGAAGAACATCGTTAACATGAGAAATAGGCTTATCCATGCCTACTTTGACATAAATCTCGATACTGTATGGAGCGCGGCAACCAAAGACCTCCCGCCGCTTATATCCGAGCTCCAAAAAATTCTCGGGCCGGACGGCAGGGAATAACGGTCGCAGCCTTTATAATATAATTCGCGCACCGTCGTAATCACAGAAGAAACACCATCCCGCAAATATACGGAAATCTTACCGGACTCAAGACAAGCCGCTTCCCAACGGCAACAGGAGTTTGCCTGCCCCGATGCCAACGCCGTCAGGAGGAAACTCGTGACGGCGCAAAAAAACCGTGAACCGTGTCCGTGAACCGTGTGAAAGAGGACATCCTTTTACGGTCACGGACAACGGTCACGGCCCACGGTATTATTGACCCCTACTGAATCTTACGGATTGTGTGATTACTGGTATCTGCCACGTAAAGGTTTGTCCCGTCCGTGGTTATGCCGAAAGGGTTATAAAACCGAGCAACAGAACCTGTCCCGTCCGTTGAACCGGTACTCAAGGCCGTGCCTGCAAGGGTCGTTACGACGCCGGTGGATATGACTATCTTACGGATCGTGTGATTATAGGTATCGGCCACGTAAAGGTTTGTCCCGTCCGTGGTTATGCC
>JACRCE010000078.1 GCA_016213015.1 Deltaproteobacteria bacterium
ACACTACTGTCCGGTTAAATTCCAAGGCTCGCAGATAATACCTTGCCGAGAAAAATAAATCCTTTATTTTTCAAGAAATTAGCTTTCGGCGATATATGCTGTCCGGAGAAACCTGAATCTTGATCGCACAAAGGCTTTTAGCTATTGTAAGAGCTCCCATTTTACATGTGCAAATATGCTATTATAGCCATTTTGAGGCCTATTGCAGGCTGTCCGGTTAAAAAGATGGGCGCAAATAAGACATAAATCTATAAAGAATTTTTAGTTTTTACCGGACACTACTGTTAAACGAAAACGAGTATTCGTCATGCCCGAATGTTTCTGCCGGGCATCTAGCGTCCTTAGCGCGGGCGATAGGATAAATACACTGGATTCCTCCCCGAATGTTTTAGTCGGGGACAAAAGCACGCGGGAATGACGGTTTGATGGACTTGCATTACTTATACAGAAGTCAATAATCAGAGGTTCCTTAACACACTCGGGCAGGACAACGGGAGGAAAAAGGCAGATGTTAAAGAAGATAGTGAGCTTCAGGAACGTGAGCGGGATATTGCTGGTGGCGGCGGTCGTCGTAGCCGTGTCGCTTGGGGCGTCGCGCAAGGTCGTGGCGGTCTCGAACGACACCTACGACAGTCTCAGGACCTTCGCGGACGTGCTCTCTATGGTTCAGGAGAACTACGCGGAGCCGGTGGAGGCTAAGACCCTTATCAACAACGCCATCAAGGGCATGGTCAAGGGCCTTGATCCGCACTCCAGTTACATGAACCCGCAGGAGTACTCCGAGATGCAGGTGGACACCAAGGGCGTATTCGGCGGACTCGGCATAGAGATAAGCATGAAGGACAACGTCCTCACCATCGTAGCGCCGATAGAGGACACCCCGGCGCACAAGGCAGGACTCCTCGCAGGCGACAAGATCGTGAAGATAAACGATAAGTTCACCAAGGACATGTCCATCACCGAGGCGGTAAACCAGATGCGGGGGCCCAAGGGCACGCAGGTGACGATACACATCATGCGCGAGGGGCTTGACGAGCCGAAGCCCTATACCCTCACGAGGGCGATAATCAAGGTCAAGAGCGTCAAGGCCAGGACGCTTGAGGACGGCTTCGGGTACGTCAAGATAGTCCAGTTCCAGGAGAACACCTCAGCCGACCTCGATAAGGCCCTCAAGGAGATCACCCCCAAGGACGGTCAGTTGAAGGGGCTTATCCTCGATCTGCGCAATAATCCTGGCGGCCTCCTTCAGGAGGCGGTCTCGGTCTCCAACGAGTTTATCGACAAGGGGCTTATCGTCTCGACCAAGGGCAGGGTGGCCGGGCAGGATATGACGTTCAACGCCGACGGCGTCAAGCACCAGCCGGATTACCCGATGATAGTCATGGTCAACGGCGGCAGCGCGAGCGCCTCAGAGATAGTCGCCGGGGCGTTGCAGGACCATAAGCGGGCCGCGGTGCTCGGCACCACGAGCTTCGGCAAGGGCTCGGTGCAGACGATAATCCCGCTCTCCGACGGCTCGGCCCTGCGCCTTACCACGTCGAAGTATTATACGCCTTCGGGCAGGTCCATCCAGGCCAAGGGCATAGAGCCTGACATCGTGGTCGGCGACGCCAACAAGATGCACGTGAAGGAGAAAGACCTTGACGGCCACCTTGCCGCAGAGGACGGCTCGGATAAGAAGGAAAAGCCGGTTGAGAAGGACAAGCAGGATGCGCCTAAGATGAAGGCGGTAGAGCCCGGCGACAAGGGCGGCCCCGGCGAGGACGTTCAGTTGAAGCGCGCCCTCGATTATCTCAAGAGCTGGTACATCTTCAAGGCCGCGGCGGACAAGGCCGCATAAATACGCCCCGCGCTGACGCGGGGTAAATGCACGGGGGAGAAGAGATGGCGTTATTTAACTGGAGCGACCGTTACAGCGTCGACGTAGGCGTATTCGACGGCCACCACAAGAGGCTCGTGGAGCTTATAAACGAACTCCACGACGCCATGCGTTCAGGCCATGCCAGAGACATGCTCGGCTCCACCCTAAAGGGGCTTATCGATTACACCAGGATGCACTTCGCCGAGGAGGAGCGCCTGATGAGCGCCCACGGGTACGCGGGGCTCGCGGCGCACCGGATCGAGCACGAAAAACTCGTGACAAAGGTCTCCGAACTCCATGCAAAATACGTCGCCGGCGACAATACCCTGACCATCGAGACTATGAACTTCCTCAAGGACTGGCTGATAAACCACATCCTCGTGACCGACAAGCAGTACGGCGTGTTCTTCAAGTCGAGGGGGGTTGTTTGAGAGAGGGGTAAGGCGGGTTGTAGATGCCGTCTTGCCTGTCAAACGAGATTTTTTTCGTAGTTGTATCGTAACCCCTGTAGGGCGCCGTCTTGTTTGTAAATCATTCCTCCCCCAGAAGCGGTGGGAGAGGTTATTCAGTAGGGTGGCTGCGCCCGCCGGAATGACAGAAGAAGATACTTTTACGCTTAACGCATCACGATTATAGTCATCTGCAAAAGTAATGCAATGATGCTGTTAAAAAAAAGGAAGGTCTGATTTATGGATTGAAGCACGCAGGCGTTTTTGAGACGACCCGATGACTTCAAGCGTGTCAAGGAGGTGCAGCCGCAGCTTATCGAT
>JACRCE010000077.1 GCA_016213015.1 Deltaproteobacteria bacterium
TCTCGTCTTCAAGGAAATCAACAACTTAGAGATTGCCGCGCCCAGCACCACTTTGTTGCACGAGAAAATTTATCAAACAACATGCTTTCGTAATCCAAAGTGGTGCTGGGCTCGCAATGACAAAATAAGAATTAATCAGAGCTTCCTAAGGATGGTTATGGCGTTAAACGCTTAAAAACATATAGACAAAAAGAGGAGGTATTTTATGAAGACCCAAAGCCGTGATCAGGTGGTCATAAAAAAACTGCTCGACGAGGACGCCGGATTCAGAAAGACCTATGACGAACACAAGGACTATGAGGCGAAGCTGAAAAAACTTGATAAAAAAGCGCACCTCAATGCCACTGAAATTGTTGAGAAGAACAGGCTGAAGAAGTTGAAACTCGCGTTGAAGGACGAGATGCACAAAAGGCTCTCAGGGACAAGCCATAAAGGGTGAGAATGAACAACAGAAGCGATAGGGTAAAAAAAGGTCTTGAGCGCGTGCCGCACAGGGCGCTTTTGTATGCAACCGGGCTTCCCAAGGGAGAGATGAAAAAGCCCTTCATCGGGATAGCGTCGAGTTTTACGGACTTGATACCCGGACATATCGGGATGAGGGACCTGGAACGCTTCATAGAAAAGGGCGTTCACGCGGGCGGCGCATACCCCATGATATTCGGGTTGCCGGGCATCTGCGACGGCATTGCAATGGGACACAGGGGCATGCACTACTCCCTGCCTTCGCGCGAGCTTATAGCCGACATGGTTGAGTCGGTTGCCGAGGCGCACGCACTTGACGGGCTCGTGCTTCTCACCAACTGCGACAAGATAACGCCCGGCATGTTGATGGCCGCGGGCCGTTTGAACATACCGGCCATAGTCGTAACGGCAGGCCCGATGATGACCGGCAGGTACAAGGGCCGACGTACCTCATTCATACGAAATACCTTTGAGGCAATGGGACGCTTCCGCGCGGGCGAGATATCAAAGGATGAACTCGACGCCTGCGAGCTCGGCGCGTGTCCCGGGGCAGGGAGTTGTCAAGGACTCTATACGGCCAACACCATGAACTGTCTGACCGAGGTCATGGGCATGAGCCTGCCGATGTGCGGCACGGCCCTTGCCCAGACCGCTGAGAAGCGGCGCATCGCCTTTGCGAGCGGGGAGCGCATAGTCGCGCTCGTAAAGAAGAACGTAACACCGAGGAAGATAATGACGCGGCAAGCCTTTGAAAACGCCATAAGGGTTGACATGGCGCTTGGGGGATCGAGCAATACGGTCTTGCATCTTCTTGCCATCGCAAACGAGGCCGGCGTAAAACTCCCGCTTGACGTCTTCGATTCCATAAGCAGGGACACGAGACACATCGCGTCAATCGAGCCTGTAGGGGATCACTACATGGAAGACCTGCACTGGGCCGGCGGCATCCCTGCCGTGCTCTCAAGACTCAAGGATACCATCAAGGACAACCCGACGGTTTCGGGCCTGCGGGTAAAGGCTATAATAACCGGCGTCAAGCAGATCGACGACGACGTGATAAAACCGCTCGGCGAGGCGTATCACGCGGAGGGCGGCATAGCCGTGTTGAAGGGAAACATCGCGCCGCTGGGAGCGGTGGTGAAGCAGTCCGGCGTGAGCGACAAGATGATGCGCTTTACCGGACGCGCGCGGGTTTTCGACTCCGAGGAGGCCGCGATGAAGGCCATCCTTGCCAATGGAATAAAGGCGGGCATGGTGGTGGTGATACGCTATGAAGGCCCGAAAGGCGGCCCTGGCATGAGGGAGATGCTTGCGCCGACGGCTACTTTAATGGGGCTCGGGCTCGGCGACTCGGTTGCGCTCATAACCGACGGCAGGTTCTCAGGCGGCACGCGGGGGCCTTGCGTCGGGCACATCTCTCCTGAGGCAATGGAGGGCGGCACAATAGCCCTTGTCGAGGACGGGGACACGATAGAGCTTGACATACCCGCAAGAAGGATCGAGTTGAAGGTTGACGACGCCGCGCTTGCGGAAAGAAAAAAACTCTGGAAGGCGCCCGAGCCTAAGATAAAGACGGGCTGGCTCGCAAGGTACGCAAAGGCCGTTACAAGCGCGAACACTGGGGCGGTGTTGAGGTGAGGGGAGGATGTCGGGTATGAAAGCGACGACCACTTTTAATGAAGTGCTTGAAAGCATAGCGGCCTTTTCCGAGGAGGAGATAGAGATGTTCCTTGAGATTGTCGAGAAGCGCCTGATAGAGGATAAGCGTGAAAGGCTTGCAAAGAGCATCAGGAACGCAAGAAAGGAATTCGCTTCTGGAAAGACGAGAAAAGGCACGGTAGACGACTTTATTAAAGAGATGGGTAGATGAGAACCCTTGTCTGGAGTAATACCTTTATACGAGCTTTCAAGAAAACAACTGGTCGTAGGCCCGGCTTCAGAAAGGATATAGAGGCGGCGTTAAGACATTTAATGGAAGACCCGTTCAATCCCTTGCTTGAGACTCACAAACTCAAGGGCAGGTTGAGCGGCGCTTGGGCCTGTAGCGCCGGGTACGACCTGCGTATCGTTTTTGAGTTTGTGAAAGCCGGTAAAGGTAAAAACGACGACATATTTTTGTTGGAAATCGGGACGCACGACGAGGTGTACTGATAAAGGGAACGGTTTTGTGGGACGCGGAAGAGATATGAAAAAGGAATATGATTTTTCTAAAGGCGAAAGAGAGAAGTTCTATAGGCCGGATTTGGAGTTATACATGTTATATTTTCGATCAACTAAAAGAACGAAAAGACTTGCCTAATGATTTTAAGGAAGACCTGTTCGCTACTTTGAGTGTTATTGCTTGGAATGGCACAAAACTACTTGCTTTCTCAAATGGTAAAGAATGGACACCTGAAGATAGTTATTTAATAGATGAAAAGGGCTATGATGGCTATGAGAAGGTCGCTGTCAAATACAATCACCTTGAAGAGACATCGAAAGACAAAGAAAAGAAACGATTACGTTTGTTTGCTAATAAATTCTATGATTATTTGAATGGCATGAGAGCGCCGAATCGAACCTTTATACATGAATTATTGCTGGGCTGTAAAATCAAGGATTCGATTATTACTGAACTTACCGATTTAACTGAAAAAGTTACTATGGGTGCGCTTACTTGGGATTCTTATGTAGAGGAAGCCAAATTGAAGTTAAAAATATTCGAGAGTTCTATTGAACGACTTTGACATTTTACATATCGGAATGGATTTTTAGCGCCGAAAACGCTTCCAGTATTGGTACTCTTATCAAACCTATAATGACTTAAAAGATGCGATTGAGGATTTTATCAACTTATTAGCGGTTAATAACAACCCATGAAAAAAACAGGCGCTCAAATCTTTATAGAATGTCTCGTTAAGGAAGGCGTTGACACGGTCTTCGGCTTTCCGGGCGGGGCAGTATTGCCGGTCTACGACGTGCTCTATGACGCCCCGCTCAGGCATATCCTCGTCAGGCATGAGCAGGGGGCCGTGCACATGGCCGACGGTTACGCCAGGGCCACGGGCAGGCCCGGGGTGGTAATCGTAACGTCGGGCCCGGGGGCCACCAATACCGTTACAGGCATTGCAACGGCTTATATGGACTCCATCCCGGTGGTGGTCTTTACGGGTCAGGTGCCGACCGCGCTCATCGGCAACGACGCCTTTCAGGAGGCGGACATAGTCGGCATAACGAGGCCGTGCACCAAGCACAACTACCTTGTAAAGGATATAAAAGACCTGCCGAGGATAATCAAGGAGGCGTTCTACATAGCCACTACCGGCAGACCCGGGCCGGTGCTCGTAGACCTTCCAAAGGACGTGCTGAGCGCCTCGTCGGAATACAAGTACCCGGAAAAGGCGCATATAGAGAGTTATCAGCCGACCTACAAAGGACATCCCGGGCAGATAAAAAAGGCGGTTGACGCGATACTTGCGTCGAAGCGTCCGGTCATATACGCCGGAGGCGGCATAATACTCTCGGACGCGGCCAATGAGCTGAAGACGTTTGCCGTGAGGCTCGGAGTGCCCGTTACAACGACGCTCATGGGGCTTGGAGGCTTTCCCGGAACGCATCCGCTCTTCATGGGAATGCTTGGGATGCACGGGACTTATTCAGCCAACATGGCGATAATGAGCGCGGACTGCCTTATAGCCGTCGGCGCGAGGTTCGACGACCGCGTTACCGGAAAGATCGACGAGTTCGCGCCTTATGCCAAGATAATACACGTTGACATAGACCCGACGTCCATCAGCAAGAACGTGTCCGTTGACGTGCCCATAGTAGGCGACGTTAAAGACGTTTTGAAGGAGATGCTTTCCGAACTCGACGGACGCAAGAGCGCGCCGTCCTATAAAAAGGGCATAGAGGAGTGGCGCAAGCAGGTCAAGACGTGGGGTCGAACGCATGCCCTGTCATACAAGCAGGACGCAAAGGGCAAGATAAAGCCGCAGTACGTCGTTGAAAAACTGTTTGAAGCCACTAAAGGGGACGCGATAATAACCACCGAGGTCGGCCAGAACCAGATGTGGGCCGCGCAGTTTTTCAAGTACGACACTCCGAGGACGTTTCTATCCTCCGGCGGGCTCGGCACCATGGGCTTCGGCTTCCCGGCGGCCATCGGCGCGCAGATAGCCTGTCCCTCAAAGACGGTCATCGGCATAGCGGGCGACGGATCGCTGCAGATGAACATACAGGAGCTTGCCACGGCGGTGCAGTACAAACTGCCCGTTAAGATAGCGATACTCAACAACATGGTGCTCGGCATGGTGCGCCAGTGGCAGGAGTTCTTCTATGAAAAGAGGTATTCGCATACCTGCGTGTCGGTTGCGCCCGACTTCGTGAAACTCGCCGAGGCTTACGGCGCGATCGGGATGAGGGCAACAAAGGTGGAAGAGGTTTCTCCGGTAATAAAGGCCGCGCTGGCCGTGAAGGACAGGCCGGTCATAATGGACTTCAAGGTTGACCCGTTCGAGGACGTGTATCCGATGGTTCCCGCGGGGCAGCCGCTTAATAAGATGCTTCTGGTGTGAGGAGGTATAAATGCAAAGCAACAAAGATATACGCTTGGATATCTTAACCGAAGACGCAAGGAGAGAACTCCTAGATTTTTACGACTACTTGGTTTTGAAATACGGCAAAAGAAAGGTCGAGACAAAAGAAAGGAAAAAACTTTTTCTGGAGACCATAGAGAGACATTTATTCAACCTTCCTCGATATTACAGGTTCAACAGGGAAGATATCCATGAAAGATGACGTATTTATAGACACCAACCTGTGGATATATCTGTATTCAGATAAAGACAAAGGAGATAAGGTCAGGCGTCTCATAGATGAAAGTTATGAGGAAATTGTTATAAGCACGCAAGTAATCGGAGAAATTTTTTCTGTTTTGACTAAAAAGAGGTTTACCGACAAGAAAAAGGCGAAGGAGATAGCCGTTGATTTGATAGAAAACTTCAAGGTAGTCTCTATAAACGAGACAATAACGACGAAGGCCATTGACGTATGTTGCAGATATGACTATTCTTATTGGGACAGCCTTATCGTAGCTACGGCATTGGAGAATGATTGTTCGACGCTTTTTTCCGAAGACTTGCAGGATAACCAGATTATTGACGGTAAGTTAAAGATTGTGAATCCGTTTGTTTGATTTCAATGAGGCAGGTTTTACGATAGTGATTTCAAACAATACAAATGCTGAATCCATAAAGGTCTAAATGCGCCATACCATATCAGTCCTTGTGACGAACGAGTTCGGCGTGCTGTCGAGGATATCAGGGCTTTTTTCCGGCAGGGGGTATAATATCGAATCCCTTACCGTGGCCGAGACGCTTGATCCTCATATCTCGCGCATGACTATAGTCTCGCGCGGAGACGATAAGATAATAGAACAGATAAACAAGCAGCTCAACAAACTGGTGAGCGTCATAAAGGTGCACGACTTTACCGGCGAGGAGCATATCGAAAGGGAGCTTGCGCTTATCAAGGTCTCGTGCGGCGCCCGCGACAGGGCCGAGCTTTTAAGCATCGTGGACATCTTCAGGGCAAAGGTCGTGGACGTAAGCCCCAAGAGCTATACGATAGAGATAACCGGGGACAATGAGAAGATAAGCGCCATAGTTGAGCTTTTCAAGCCCTTCGGGATTAAAGAGATAGTGAGGACCGGTAAGATAGCGATGGCGCGAAGCCCTAAAAACCGTGTCCGTGAACCGTGATCGTGTCCGTAATGCAAAGACCGAGATATATATTTATAAGGAAGGTCTGATTAATTCCCTTTTCTGTCATTGCGAGCCGCGCTTTTGCGGCGAAGTAATCTCTAAGTTGTTGATTTCCTTGAAGACGAGATTGCTTCGCGTTGCTCGCAATGACGTGTTAGTGAATTAATCAGAGCTTCCATAACAATAATCGAACGGAGGTTTCAGCTTAATGAAGGTCTACTACGACAAGGATGCGAATCTGGAGAATATCCGCGCAAAGAAGGTCGCCATAATCGGTTTCGGTTCTCAAGGGCACGCACATGCCTTAAACCTCAAGGACAGCGGCGTTGACGTGGTCGTGGGGCTTAAAAAGGACGGCGTCTCATGGAACAAGGCAAAGGCCGCCGGAGTCAAGGTCATGGAAGCGGCCGGCGCGGTTCAAGGCGCGGACGTCGTAATGATCCTGATACCGGACGAGCTTCAAGGCGACGTTTATAAGAGCGAGATAGCGCCGAACCTCAAAAAGGGCGCGTACCTCGCCTTCGCGCACGGATTCAACATCCATTTCGGGCAGATCGCGCCCGATAAGGCGACCAACGTATTCATGGCCGCTCCAAAGGGGCCGGGGCATCTCGTGCGCCACGAGTTCACCAAGGGCAACGGCGTTCCGGCGCTGGTGGCCGTTCATCAGGACCCGGCGGGCGATACCCTTCAGGTCGCGCTGGCCTACGCAAGCGCCATAGGCGGGGCAAGGGCAGGGGTCATAGAGACCAACTTCAAGGACGAGACCGAGACCGACCTGTTCGGCGAACAGGCTGTGTTGTGCGGAGGCGTGAGCGCCCTTATAACCGCGGGCTTTGAAACGCTCACCGAGGCCGGGTATCCGCCTGAGATGGCCTACTTCGAGTGTCTGCACGAGTTAAAGCTCATAGTTGACCTGATATACGAAGGCGGCATATCCAACATGAGATACTCGATAAGCAACACCGCTCAGTACGGCGACCTTACGCGGGGGCCGCGCATCGTGACGGACGAAACGAAAAAAGAGATGAAGAAGATATTGCAGGAAATACAGACCGGCGAGTTCGCGCGGGACTGGATGCTTGAAAATAAGGCCAACAAGCCGGTCTTCAACGCCCTTATGAAGATGGGACAGGCGCATCCGATAGAAGGCGTTGGCGCCAAGCTCCGCGACATGATGCCGTGGCTCAAGAAGGGCAAGATCGTGGACAAGGAAAAGAACTGAGTTGGCGCGGCAAGGGTCTTTCATCCCGATAGCGCCGGAGGGCTGGCCGTTCATCGTTGCCTCGCTTGTGCCGGTTGCAGTGGCGTGGATTATAGGTCTTGTATGGCTTGAGCTAATCTTCATCCCGCCGGCCGTATTTGTAATAGCCTTTTTTCGCGATCCCGAAAGGGAGATACCCAATGAGGCCGCGGGAATAGTCTCGCCCGCGGACGGCAGGGTAATAAAGGCCGAGATCATAAGGGACGACAGGTTCCTCGGTACTGACGCGCTGAAGATAAGCATCTTCATGAACGTCTTCAACGTGCACGTGAACAGGGCGAGCGCGTCAGGGAAGATCGTAAAGATTATCTACAACCCGGGCAAGTTCTTCAACGCGAGCTTTGACAAGGCGTCGCTTGAAAACGAGCAGAACGCCGTTATACTGGAAACGCCGGATGGAAGGCGCATCGCCATGAACCAGATCGCCGGACTCATCGCAAGACGCATCGTATGCAGGGTGAATACGGGCGACTCGCTTGAGAAGGGCGCGAGGTTCGGGCTTATAAGATTCGGTTCAAGGGTTGACGTATTCTTACCCGTGGACTGCGTTCCGTCCGTAAAGGTAGGAGATAAGGTAAGCGCCGGGTCTTCGATAATAGCGCGCTGGAGATGACTTATAAAGGCAGTTATCGGTGGACGGTTACCGGTTATCGGTTAAGGAAACTCTGATTAATTCCACTGAAGTTGTCATTCTGAGCGCAGCGAAGAATCTCGTCTCGTGGCGAATCAACTACTTATGGAAGCTCTGATTAATTCACTAACACGTCATTGCGAGCAACGCGAAGCAATCTCGTCTTCAAGGAAATCAACCCAGCACCACTTTGTTGCACGAAGGAATTTGCCAAGGAACACGCTTTCATAATCCAAAGTGGTGCTGGGCTCGCAATGACAGAAAAGGGAATTAATCAGACCTTCCTTCACAGATAATGGATAACCGATAACCGATATAGGAAGGCATCATGCTCGACAACGACATAAACCACGAAGAACGTCACCTCAAGATAAAAACCCTTAAAAGAGGCGTGTACATACTGCCGAACCTGATAACCTCGGCGAGTCTGTTCGGCGGGTTCTACGCCATAGTCGCCTCGCTCGACGGCAACTACGTCAACGCCGCGATAGCCATACTCATATCCGCGGTGCTCGACGGGCTTGACGGAAGGGTGGCGAGGCTTACCGGCTCGACCAGCAAGTTCGGGGTGGAGTACGACTCTCTTTCAGACCTCGTGGCCTTCGGCCTCGCCCCGGGCATACTGATATTCACATGGGCGCTTCGCCCGTTCGGCAGGTACGGCTGGCTTGCCGCGTTCCTCTACGTGGTCTGCGGAGCATTAAGGCTTGCGCGTTTCAACGTGCAGATCAACACCATCGAGAGCAAACGGTTCAACGGGCTTCCCATACCGGCGGCGGCGGCCCTTGTTGCGACGACGGTGCTTCTGTTCTTCGAGTTGGGCATAGGCCGGGAGATGGTTAAGCACATAACCGTGCTCGTGATGGTCTACGCGCTCGCCTTTCTGATGATAAGCAACGTGAAGTTCTACAGCTTCAAGCAGATGAACCTTTCACAACGGATGCCGTTCAAGCTCCTTGTCGGACTCATACTTCTGCTTATCGTCATAGCGACGCATCCGACCTATATGCTTTTTGCGTTGATGCTTGCCTACGTTATATCAGGCCCGATAACCACGATCATCGACAGGAGAAGAAGGCAACCCATCCGAGTGGTGTCGAACGAGGGAGACAAGGGGCATCCAGGGGGCAAGCGCTGAATTTTTAGGGAAGCTCTGATTAATTCTCAACCGGATGTCATTCTGAGCGCAGCGAAGAATCTATCATTTGGCAAATCAACAAGTTACGAGATTCTTCGGTCGCTTTGCTCCCTCAGAATGACAGAATACATGATTAATCAGAAGCTCTCCTTAGGTAAGCTCTGATTAATTCGCCGACCCGTCATTCTCGCGCAGCGTAGAATCTCGTCTTCAAGGAAATCAACCCAGCACCACTTTGTTGCACGAAGGAATTTGCCAAGGAACACGCTTTCATAATCCAAAGTGGTGCTGGGCTCGCAA
>JACRCE010000076.1 GCA_016213015.1 Deltaproteobacteria bacterium
CTGAGCGCAGCGAAGAATCTCGTCTCTTGACAAATCAACTACTTATGAGATTCTTCGTCGCAAAAGCGCTCCTCAGAAAGACAGAAAAAAGAATAAATCAGAGGTTCCTTAGGGTAAAAAAACATCCGACAGTTTTCAAGATTTTCCGGAATATACGTATCATAGGACAAAAAAGTCCCGACAGTTTTTATAAAAACGTCGTATGCATGCCTTAGAGGATGAAACATTTCGGCATGTTGGCGGCGCTATAGGGTAGAAGCAGAAATCCAAGGGGGTATCAGGATGAGACAGACCTTTCAACAAGCAGCAGATGAATTCAACGCGCGAGATCTGTATTTGGCTTCGGTTCTTAACCAAGCAGGAATCCCGATCCTTCAGATTGAAGACAGCAACGGCAGGGGGGTTTTTGTATTCCAAGGCAGCAATGAAATCGAACGGCTCTCGCGGGATTACTTCAACGGAACCCTACGGGTAGACCCGCAGGGCTTATTTGCAGCATGGAAGGCCCTTAAGTCAGCGACATATTCGGCAATCAGAGACGTAAGGTAAAGAAGGGGGAAGAATCAGAATGAAGAAAACAGACACCTTATCCATCGCAAAGGGATACCGCAAGGCCGGGTTCTCGGTCATCCCTTTGCTGCCCAAGAGCAAAAAACCTGCCATACAATGGCACGAGTTTCAAAAGCGTCTGCCAAGCGACGAAGAGCTTGAGGCGTGGTTCGGGAATGGAAGCCACTACAATATCGGTATCGTGACTGGTGCGATATCAGGTTTGGCAGTCCTTGATGCCGATTCAGCCGGGGCTGTTACGTGGTGCGAGGCAAGCCTACCCAAAACCCCCGCCGTAAAAACAGCGCGCGGGAGGCACTACTATTTCAGATTCAGGGACGGGCTTAAGAATTCCGTCAGAGTCAACGGGCTAAAGCTCGACGTGCGCGGTCAAGGCGGTTACGTCGCGGCCCCCTGCTCTGTCCATGAGTCGGGCGCTGTTTACCATTGGGTTGAAGACCGGGGTCTTGATGATCTGTCACTATCCGAGTTCCCGGCGCATCTGCTCATTGGTAAGAATGAAAAGGCTTCATCCAACCGGGAAGCGAAGACCGGCAACAAGTACGGACAGGCGGCGCTTGCCTCTGAATTGGCCAAGCTGTGCGCGGCAACCGAGGGTGAACGCAACGACACCTTGAACCGCGCCGCCTTCGCCCTCGGCTCTCTTGTGGCAGGGGGAGAGCTTGACAGGCGTCAGGTTGAAACGTCCCTCTTGTCTACGGCGATCTCCATTGGATTGACTGAATCCGAAGCCAGCACGACTATTAAGAGCGGCATGGATGCAGGCGCCATGGAGCCGAGGACAGCCCCAAGGAAAGACGGCGCTACCGGGCAGGCCTCGATTACCTCCGTTGCTGAAACAAAGGATGTTCACATCGAGCCTGTGCCCCTCCCTGATGAGCTCTCGCCGGTTGCGGATTTTGACTTCTCCCTGCTCCCAGATGCGGTGCGCCCATGGGCCTAGGACATCAGCGAACGTATCCAATGCCCGCCTGACTTCGTGGCCGTAGGGGTCATGACGAGCCTTGCGGGCGTCCTTGGCCGGAAGATTGCCATCCGCCCGCAGGAGCGCACTAACTGGACGGTCGTCGCAAATATGTGGGGGATAGTGGTGGGTCGGCCCGGGGTTCTTAAAAGCCCTGCCATAGAAGCTACCCTTGCGCCCCTTAAAAGACTTATTGCAAAGGCGACTGAGCAGTACGGAGCGGCATACGAGGACTACAAGCTGAACCAGGCGGTTGCCAAGGTGCGCGCCGAGGTAGCTGAGAAGACAGCCCGCAAACAACTTGAAAAAGACTCCAGCGCCGACCTTTCAGCGGTTTTGGCAGTAGATAAGGTGGACGAACCATTGCTCAAGCGGTATACCGCAAACGACACCAGCCCGGCCTCACTGGGCGAGCTCCTGCGCCAGAACCAGAACGGTCTCCTCGTATACCGCGACGAACTCGTATCGCTTCTCAAGGGACTCGATAGGGAAGACCAAGCCGAAGGACGGGGATTTTACCTGAGCGGCTGGGCCGGAGACAGACCCTAGACCTTAGATAGAATCGGCAGCGGAATCAATCTACATATAGAAGCCGTCTGTCTATCCATGCTTGGCGGCACGCAGCCCGGCAGGCTCGCGGAATATATCGGCCAGGCTGTCCGGGGCGGCACAGGCGATGACGGACTCATCCAGCGTTTCGGACTTCTCGTGTGGCCGGATACCTCCGGGATATGGAAGGACGTTGACCGCTGGCCGGACAACGATGCCAAGAACGCAGCCTTCAAGGTCTACGAACATCTCGACAACCTCGACCCGGCATCTATCGGCGCACAGCAGGACACTGACCTTGACGGGGAACTTGAAGGGTCTCCCTATCTTCGTCTCTCAGCAGGCGCGTTGGAGATGTTTCAGGAGTGGCGCATCAACCTTGAAGCACGCCTCAGAAGCGGGGACCTTCATCAGGCGCTTGAAAGTCATTTTGCAAAGTATCGGAAACTCATCCCGGCCCTTGCCTTAATCATCCACCTTGCGGACCACGGAACCGGCCCTGTCACTAAAAACGCGGTGCTTAAGGCCCTGTCATGGGGA
>JACRCE010000008.1 GCA_016213015.1 Deltaproteobacteria bacterium
AGCTCTGATTAATTCGTCTAAGCCGTCATTGCGAGCAAAGCGAAGCAATCTCGTCTTCAAGGAAATCAACAACTTAGAGATTGCCGCGCCGCGAAAGCGCGGCTCGCAATGACAAAATAAGAATTAATCAGAGGTTCCCTAGAGGAAAAATACGAGCTTACAAAGAAGTTGACGGAGCTTGAAAAGTGGTCTGAAACAGAAAAGCAGTATGAGCTTAAGGATATCGGATGCAATGAGGAGGTAAAAGATGGTTCGCATACCAAAAAACGGTCCGCCTACGCATCCCGGCGAAATGCTGTTGGAGGAGTTTCTCAAACCACTAAAAATGACTCAGATAGAGTTGGCGGGAAAGCTTGGGGTTTCATATCCTCGTGTTAATGAACTGATTCATGGGAAGCGGGGCTTAACCCCTGATACCGCGCTTCGTCTGGAGAAACTTTTCGGCATGGATGCGCAGTTTTGGCTTAATTTGCAATTAGCATGGGATCTATATCATGTAGCGCACTCATCAACTGCGAAGGAGATACAAAAGATAAAAAGATTACCTGCCTTTGCACACGCCTGACAAAAATTAAAGACTCACGGACGCTTCTTAATCATATAGCGGCAGCGACATAAACGACGCGGCAAAAAGACAAAAATGCGATAGTTCAAAGGTAACAAAGGCGGCAATCTTGAGATAGGCAAAGGACGGCGACACAAAACGTATAAGCCGGACCGAGGCCATATCGAGAAGACCGGATGAAAACATGGTTATTATCAGCCAGATATACCTCATGTATTCGGCATCAATGCCCGTCTCTAACGGTTAGCGGCCTTTAGATTGCATTCAATATCTCCTTCTCAAGACTGCTAACCCGTAGTTAATGCGTATGGAGGCTCACAAGTGAGGATAGCCGGACTTTTAGAGGGTTCAGAGGCGAGCACCGCAAGGCTTGTATTCGGCTGGCTTCTGCTTGCCGTATCGTCCCTTATGTTCGCAGGGATGTTTGCCGTGCTCGTCGTGCTGGCGAGGACGCCCTTTATTGAAAACATGCTCCCCATGGGGAGGGATTATATATACGTCGCGCTCGTGGGGCACGTCGACCTTGCGGTGGTGATATGGTTTCTTGCCTTTCAGGGCGCGCTTGTTTATACGATAACCGGCATGGCCGGGTCTGGCAAGGGCGTGTGGAGCGCGGGTCTTGGCTGGGCTTCGCTTGCGCTGAGCTGCGCCGGGATGCTGATGGTGGTAATCGCCGCGGCCTTCGGACTTGGCAGGGCCGAGCTTGCCAATTACGTGCCGGTGCTCCATACGCCGGTCTTTTACGCCGGGCTTCTCGCCTTTGCGGCGGGGGTACTTCTCGCGCTCGTCAACGCGGGTATAGGGCTTATCGTCGCCGCAATCAACGGAGAGCGGTTCGTAGCGTTGACCGTGGGCATGGCAATTTGCGGCCTTGGCGTATTCATTGCCTTTCTGTGTTTCGGCCTTTCCGCCTATTTTCAACTGGTTGGCGCAACGTTCGAGTTCGAGCGTCTGTTCTGGGGCGGCGGACACATATTGCAGACCGTGAACGCGGCCTCTATGGCCGTTGCGTGGGCGCTCCTTGCGCGATTTGTCTTCAACGTCGATCCGGCCGGAGAGCGGGCGTCAAAGGCGTTGTTCGTGGTCTACCTTGCCTTCATGCTTCCCGGCCCATTTCTTTATTTCGTGTATGACGTGTCGAGTTGGGAGCTTACGAACGGCTTCACCTTCCTTATGCGCTGGGGGCCCGGTCCTTCAACCGTCGTCTTCGCAATTGCCGCGATATGGCTTGTCGCGGCGCGAAGAGACAGGAACTGGTCAGACCCCGGCCTTGCCTGCCTCGCGCTTTCCATACTTCTGTTCGTCATCGGAGGCGTAATAGGCATCAGCATAAGCGGGATTAACACCAAGATACCGGCGCACTACCACAGCAACATCGGCGCGGTAACGGTCGCCTTCATGGGTCTTTTTTATAAACTCCTTCCGTCTTTGGGCAGGGAGGTATACTTCAAGAGGCTCTCCGTTGTCCAGCCGTATCTGTACGCCGTCGGCATACTGCTTTTCGTGGCCGGGCTTTATCTGGCCGGGGCGCACGGCGCGGCCAGAAAGACCTACGCGGGTTCGCAGGGGCTTGACGGCAATACGTGGAAGATGATCGGCATGGTCGTAATGGGTCTCGGCGGCGCGGTGTCGATCGCCGGAGGCATAGCCTTCGTGGTCAACGCGCTTGCCTCTCTCGTCAGACGCAAAACCCTTAAACAGGACTATTCGGATGAAAATAGTCCTTGACAGGCGCGCCGTTTAATCGTATATAGATGATATAATCCCTGTAAGGAGGTTGTACATGAACAGACTGTTATTGGCGAGCGTGTTTGCGTTGGTTGCAATGTATTCAGGTTCGGCTATGGCCGCCGCTGACGGCGCGGCCATATACAAGACCAAGTGCGTGGCTTGTCACGGCGCAGCCGGCGTCGGCACGCCGATGGGGCCTGCCCATGCGGGCAACGAGTTCATAAAGAAAAGCAAGCCGGAGGAGATCGCAAGCGTCATAAAGAACGGGCGCGAGGGTGCGGCAAAAAAGTACAAGCAGTTTGCAATGGCTATGCCCAAGCAGGTGCTGGCCGACGATGAGGTGAAGGCTCTCGTCGAGTATATGAAGTCGCTCAACAAGTAAGACGGACTCCTGAAAGCGCTAAGGCAAAAGCCCGTTGACCATCCGGGTTTTTGCCTTGACGCCGCTCAAACCTTTTGCGCGTGCCGAACTCTGCTTTATCCCGCAAGCGAAGCACTCAAGCCATTTTTTTCACGTACAGACCGCAAGCGCCTCTGATATAATAAAAGTAACAAACTCCTTGACATGCCTTTGGTTTCTCTGTATTGTATTGCTAAATTTCCCCCCAAAAAGGAGGCTTCACATGAAGAGAATGTTAGCAGTAGGTGTGTTTGCGCTTGCCGTCGCCTTTTCAGGCTCGGCCATAGCCGCGGACGGAGCCGCAATATTCAAGGCCAAGTGCGTGGCCTGCCACGGCCCTGAGGGCAAGGGCACGCCGATGGCTCCCGCGTTTGCCGGCAACGAGTTCATCAAGACCAGCAAGGAAGCGGACATACTTGCCGTCTTGAAGAACGGACGCGAAGGCGCGGCAAAGAAGTACAAGCAGTTTGCCATGGCAATGCCCAAGCAGACGCTTCCAGACGAAGACGCAAAGGCAGTTGTCGCGTATCTCAAGAGCCTCAACAAGTAATTAAGGCCGAAAAGGACGTTTAAGACAGCCAACCCCCCTTGTTAAGGGGGGTTGGCTGTCTTGTTTTTAAGGCGCGGCTTATCGAACGCCAATACAAGAAATTCATGGACAATAACGGGAAAATAGCGGATAATATTTTGCGGTATTTTCTTATAATCAGTCATTCGTCATAAGGTTGCCTTTTGGTGCGCCCAGCGCCACTTTGCTGTACGGTGTGATTTGTTAAACCAAGCGCCACTATCCGTCACTAAAGCCGTGGCGGATAGTCAGCGTTTGTGCCTGTGAGAAAGTGGTGCTGGGCGTTTTTTATATAAGTCGGCTCAAGTAACGCGAATATACGGACAACGGCTAAGGCGTAAAAACATGGAGGTTTTTTGTGACAAGACATAGTTGTGTTTACATAGGCATTGACGTAGGATCCGTCAGCGCCAATACCGTGGTGCTCGACGAGCACAGGAATATCTTGGAGGAGCATTACACCCGCACAAAGGGAGAGCCGCTCGAAACAACGATCTCTCTTCTTACCGAGATTGTAAGGCTCTATGGCAGGGACAATATAAAGCTGGTTGCAATGACCGGAACCGGCGGCAAGTTCATTGCCCCGCTCATCGGCGCCGGGTTCACGAACGAGGTCATAGCTCAGGCAAGGGCGATAGAGGTCTTTCACCCGGAGGTGAAGACCGTAATCGAGATGGGCGGACAGGACGCAAAGCTGTTGTTTCTCTCTCCCGACGGAGACACGGCCAAGTTGAGGATAGCCGACTTTCAGATGAATTCGGTATGCGCCGCCGGCACAGGGTCTTTTCTTGATCAGCAGGCTTACCGCATGGGGCTTACCATAGAGGAGTTCGGGCACCTTGCGCTCAAGAGCCAGCACCCGCCAAGGGTCGCCGGACGCTGTTCCGTGTTCGCAAAGAGCGACATGATACACCTCCAGCAGATAGCGACGCCGGACTACGACATAGTGGCCGGGCTTTGCTACGCGGTCGCAAGAAACTTCAAGTCAACCATAGGCAAGGGCAAGGACTTCATCGCGCCCGTGGCGTTTCAGGGCGGCGTGGCGGCCAACCTCGGCGTACGAAAGGCGTTCAAGGAGGTGCTTGAGCTTAACGACTCCGATTACGTCGTCCCGTCGCATTACGCCTCCATGGGCGCAATCGGCGCGGTCTATGCCTGCCTTGACATGGGCAAGGGCATGGGACAGTTCAAGGGGATCGTGGCGCTTGAGGAGTACATACGCTCAGGCAGGGCAATGACGTCAAGTTTAGAGGCGCTCAAAAGACCGGAAAATCACCCTTCGCAAAGAGCGACGGCCACAGGCTATCCGCTTGAAAAGGGAAGGAAGATACCCGCATACCTTGGCATTGACGTAGGCTCCACGAGCACGAACGTCATACTCATAGACGAGGACCTGAAGCTCATCACCAAACGCTACCTTGCAACAGCCGGGCGTCCTCTCGAGGCGGTAAGAAAGGGGCTTCTGGAGGTGTCCGACGAATGCGGCGAATACGTGGAGGTCAAGGGGGTCGGCACGACCGGCTCAGGCAGGTACCTGTCCGGCGACTTCATCGGCGCGGACATCGTAAGGAACGAGATAACCGCGCAGGCCACCGCGGCCGCGCAGATTGACCCTCAGGTTGACACCATATTCGAGATAGGCGGGCAGGACTCCAAGTTCATAGCCTTGAAGGACGGCGTTGTCGTTGACTTTGAGATGAACAAGGTCTGCGCCGCCGGAACCGGCTCCTTTCTGGAGGAACAGGCCGAAAGGCTCGGCATAAGCATCATGGGGGATTTCAGAGAGCTTGCGCTTGGATGTTCCGCGCCTCCTCCAATGGGCGAAAGATGCACGGTCTTCATAGAGTCGGACATGGTGCACTACCAGCAAAAGGGCGTTGAAAAGGACGGGCTTGTGGCCGGTCTTTCATACTCCATAGTCCACAACTACCTCAACAGGGTCGTCGGCGACAGGCGCATCGGCAACAGGATATTCTTTCAGGGCGGCACAGCGGCAAATCTCGGCGTCGTAGCGGCCTTCGAGCACGTTACCGGAAAACCCGTTACCGTGCCTGAGCACCATGACGTTACCGGCGCCATCGGCGCGGCCATACTGGCCTTCCGTGAGATGCCTAAGGGCGCAAAGACCATCTTCAAGGGTTTTGACCTCAGCAAGAAAAAATATCACCTTGAGTCCTTCGAGTGCAGGGACTGCTCCAACGTATGCGAGGTGAGGAAGGTCGTGATGGAGGGGGAAGCGCCGCTTTACTACGGAGGCCGGTGCGAAAAGTACGACGTGAAAAGGGACGACTCCATGTTCGCCCATCTCCCTGACCTGTACAAGGAGCGGGAGAAGATGCTCTACTCCACCTATACGGGCAAGGTCGCCGGAAAGGACGCCCCTGTCATAGGCGTCCCGCGCATACTGTACATGCACGAGATGTACCCCTTCTGGCGCGCCTTTTTCGACAACGTCGGATACCGCGTGCAGATGTCCTCTCCCACGAACAAGGAGATAATCAGAAACGGCATAGAAAAGATTGTAACCGAGACCTGCTTTCCCATAAAGGTCTCTCACGGGCACGTGCAGGAGCTTATTGACAAGGGCGTAAAAAAGATATTCCTGCCGAGCATCATAAACATGCGTCCGGCCAAGCCGGGACAGCCTCACACCAAGCTGTGTCCCTACGTGCAGACCATGCCGTACCTGTCTCAATCGGCCTTTGACTTCAAGGCAAAGGGCGTAGAGCTGATGAAGCCGGTCTTCCACTTCAACCAGAAGGAGGCGCACGTTCAAAAAGAGTTCTACGCCTTCGGAGAGACGCTCGGCGTCGATAAAAAGACGGTAGACAAGGCGTTGAAGGCCGCATTCTCGGCGTGGGACGCATTTGGCAGAAAGCTACAGGAACGCGGCAAAGAGGTCATTGACGGCCTCAAGCAAGAGGAGACCGCGCTTGTCATAGTGGGCAGGGCATATAATACGATGGATTCGGGCCTGAATCTGGAACTGCCGCAAAAACTCAGAGCAATGGGGACGATAGCCATTCCCTACGACATGCTTCCGGTTGATTCCGTGATTGACGAGGCGTTTGCCGAGGACATGTACTGGAAGAGCGGCCAAAGGATATTGGCCGCGGCAAAGCTCACAAGAAACGACGACAGGCTCTACACCGTGTACATCACTAACTTCGGTTGCGGCCCTGATTCGTTCATTACGCACTTTTACAAGGACACCTCCCTTGGAAAGCCCTTCCTTCAACTTGAGATAGACGAGCACTCGGCCGACGCCGGCGCCATAACGCGCTGTGAGGCGTTCCTTGACAGCATCAAGAACATCAAGGGCAGGATACGTCCCGACAACAGGGAAAAGGCGGTCCTCAAGAGGACGAACATCAAAAAGAAGCTCTACCTGCCGAACATGTCCGACGGCGTTCATCCGATGGCCGCGGCCTTTCAGGCGTGCGGCATCGACGCGGTCGTCATGCCCATGCCGGACGAGGAGTCTTTGACGCTCGGCAAAAGGTACACGTCCGGGCGCGAATGTTACCCGGCCATACTCACCACGGGGGACATGGTAAAGACGGTAAAGGCCAAGGGGTTCGACCCTGAGCGCAGCGCGTTCTTCATGCCGTCCGGCAACGGGCCGTGCAGGTTCGGCCAGTACAATAGGTATCACAGGCTGGTGCTTGACGAGCTGGGTTTCAAGGACGTGCCGGTATACGCGCCGGATCAGGACGGCAACTTCTACAGGGAGCTCGGCGCCGCGGGCGGCAACTTCTCAAGGCTCGCGTGGTGGGGCATAGTGGCCTGCGACATACTTGAAAAGAAGCTCCGTCAGGTGCGGCCCTACGAGAAGGTCAAGGGCGAGAGCGAGCGGATATACTGGGATAGCGTCGACAAGGTGTGCGACGCCATCCGCGCAAAGAAGTTCCCGGACGAGGCGCTGAAGACGGCAAGGGACGCATTCGGCCGGATTGACTCTCATCCTTATGGGACGCGGCCGCTCATAGGCATGGTAGGCGAGATATACGTCAGGAGCAACCGTTTCAGCAACGAAAACGTCGTAACCAGATTGGAAGACCTCGGGGCCGAGGTCATGGTGCCGACGATCTCCGAGTGGATCTACTACACCAACTGGTGCAACAAGAGCAACACGTGGGAAAGGAAAAACTACGGAGACTACGCAAGGGTCATATTCAACGACTTTTTTCAGCATAAGGACGAAAGGAAGCTGGAGGACATCTTCAAGGACTCCATGCGGATGGCGCATGAGCCTAAGGTCGAGGAGATAATCGGGAACGCCAAGGAGTACGTGCACTCATCCTTCGAGGGCGAGACGATCCTGAGCATCGGCAAATCGCTGGACTACATAGCGCACGGGGCGCACGGCCTGGTCAACGCCATGCCCTTCACCTGTATGCCTGGAACGATCGTCAACGCGCTCCTTAAAAGGCTCCGTGAAAATAACTCCAACATCCCGTACCTGAACATGGTCTTCGAGGGCACCGAGGACACCAACGCGGCCACGCGCATGGAGGCATTCGTGCATCAGGCGACGGAGTTCATGCTTCAAAAAAAGGCGGCCGCAACCCATGCGGGGCAGGCGCAGTACGCAAGGGCCGCAGGCTGATTAACGTTAGAGACGGTTCAGGGTTGGACAGATTTAACCGTATTTTCAACCCTGAATCCCTTCTCTAACCTTGAACCTTACCGGGAAATATTACCATGAAGAAAAAGACTTACAACGTAGCCGTCGCCGGGGCAACCGGCGTAGTCGGCAAGGAGTTTTTGAAGATACTCGAAGAGAGGCGCTTTCCGATAGGGGAACTGAGGCTGTTGGCCTCCGAGAAAAGCGCGGGGACGCGGCTTGAGTTCATGGGAGACGCTCTGCCCGTACGTCTCCTCGACGAGGAGACCTTTAAGGGCGTTGACATCGGGCTTTTTTCCCCGGGCGCGTCCGTGAGCGCGCTTCATGCCCCAAGGGCCGCAAAGGCAGGCTGCGTCGTGATTGACAACACCTCTCAATTCAGGATGGACCCGCTTATTCCGCTTGTGGTGCCGGAGGTCAACCCTGAGGCAATAGCCCTTTACAAGAACAAGGGTATAATAGCAAACCCCAACTGCTCCACCATACAGATGGTGGTGGCCTTGAAGCCCATACACGACCGCTACAAGATAAAGAGAATCGTAGTGTCGACCTATCAGGCCGTCTCTGGCGCGGGCAAGGAGGCGATGGAGGAGCTGTCCGAGCAGGTAAAAAGCCTCTTTAACATGAAAGAACCCGTCGTAGGCGCGCTTCCGCACAGGATAGCCTTCAACTGCCTGCCACAGATAGACTCCTTCCTTGACAACGGCTACACAAAGGAAGAGATGAAGATGGTCAACGAGACGAAGAAGATATTCAACGACGATTCCATAAAAGTTACGGCAACCACGGTACGCGTTCCGGTGTTCGTTGGACACTCCGAGTCAATCAACATAGAAACCGTCAAGCCTATAGACCCTGATGACGTAAGAAAACTCCTTAAGAGCGCACCGGGCGTTACAGTGCTTGACGACCCTAAGAACGGGGTCTATCCAATGCCGATTGACGTAGCGGATCAGGACGACACCTTTGTCGGAAGGATACGCAGGGACGACACCGTGCCGAACGGCCTCAACTTATGGATAGTGGCCGACAACCTGAGAAAAGGCGCGGCCCTGAACGCCGTGCAGATAGCGGAAATACTTATCAGGGACTACCTGTAACCTCTTTCGTGCGTAACGTCAAGCTCATCATAGAATACGAAGGCGCCGGTTACGCGGGCTGGCAGGAGCAGTCCGGCCTGCCCACCATACAGGGTTGCCTATCCTCCGCAATCGCAAAACTGACCAAGGAGCCGGTAAAGCTCATCGGCGCCTCCCGCACCGACGCGGGCGTACACGCCCTCGGACAGACGGCTAACTTTACGACCGGTTCCAATATCCCCACGCATGGCATAATCCACGGCCTCAACTCTATCCTGCCTGAAGAGATCGTAATAAGGTCTGCCGCGGACGTGCCTCCTGAGTTCGATTCAAGGAGGCTCTCGATCGGGAAGGTATACGTCTATAAGATAGTGAATCGTCCTTGCCCGTCGGCGATAATGAGACGTTTTACATGGTTCATTCCAAGGCCGCTGGATATCACTCTCATGAGACGGGCCGCCGCGCATTTCATAGGAGAGCATGACTTCACGTCCTTTCGCGCCGTTGACTCGGACGCGCTCCATTCCATCAGGACGGTTACGTCCGTCGACATTCTGGAAAAAGGCGACGGCCTCATCGAGATCGAGGTCAGGGGCAACGCCTTTCTGAGGCACATGATACGCATAATGACCGGCACGCTCGTTGCCGTGGGCAGAGGCCGGATAAAGCCGGACAGCGTTCCCGCGATAATAGCCGCCAGAGACAGAAAGGCCGCTCAGATGACCGCCCCGGCAAAGGGGCTTTGTCTGGCGAGGGTGGACTATTAAAGGCCGTGAACCGTGACCGTTGACCGTGAAAGACTCTTGTTTTTCACGGTCACGGTATTATCGCGGCCTCCCCCTTGTGTTCCACCCTCTTTTGTTGCATACTGAAATCGTAACGCTCAACAACCGATAAAGGCGATTTTATACATGGAATTAACCCTTGGCCCAGCGCTGTTCGAGTGGAAGAAGGACGAGCTTTTTCGCTTCTACGAAGATGTTGCCTCCATGCCCGTTGACAGGGTTTATATCGGCGAGGCGGTTTGCGTAAAAAAGCGCGGCCTCGGGGAGGACGAGTTGAGAGGCGTCATCTCCATGCTCCAAAAGGCGGGTAAAAAGGTGGCGCTTTCAAGCCTTGCCGTCATATCGAACGAAGAGGAGTTGGAGTTTACGAGACGGCTCATCGCGCTCCATCCGTCCATCGAGGCCAACGACATGGCAGTCATGAACATGGTGGACGCTAAGAAGACTGAGGTCTTTGCAGGGCCGCACATCACGACGTACAACGGCCCTTCGATAGAGTTCCTGAAAGGCGCGGGCGTCAGGCGCGTATCCTTTCCGGTCGAGATGTCGCGTGAGGCCATAAGCCATGCGGTACGCGAAACGGGCGTTGAGTCCGAGGTGTTCGCCCACGGCAAAGCGCCCCTGGCGTTTTCATGGCGTTGTTACACGTCAAGGGCGCACGGCCTCGACAAGACCGGTTGCAAACACCACTGCGCCATGTATCCCGACGGCATGGAACTCAAGACGTTGGAAGGCACACCCGTCTTCACCGTCAACGGCACGTCCATCCTCAGCGCGGATGTTTACTCGCTCATTGATTTCGTGGAGGATCTGCGTGAGATAGGGGTGGCGGCCTTGCGGATATCGCCTCAGTATAAGAATACGGCGGACGTGGTTCAAACCTTCAGGAAAAGGCTTGACGGAGAGTTGAACGCTCAGGAAGCCGTTCAAGCGTTGAGGGCAACAACCACCAACGGGTTTTGCAACGGCTGGTACGCCGGGAAGGCCGGCATAGAATTGATAGAAGCGGCGGGACTTGGCATCGGATAACGTCGCGCTCAACCTTTAAAAAACGGAGGCTGATATGTCTGAGATACTTGACAAGGCGGTGCTCATAGGCATGGGACTGGAGAAAAAGGCGAAGGAGGCGCTTGAGGAGCTTCAAAAGGCCGGAAAGGCCGCAGTTGACGCAAAGGCCGCCGGAGGCGCTGGCGCGGCGGGCGAGGGTCTTTCCTCAAAGCAGTTGATCGAGAACAAGGTTGTGGAGGATGCGGTAAGCGCCTTGAAGGAACTCCTCGGATACGTCAACGCGGGCAAGGAAAAATTGGACAAGGAGCTTGTCGCGTCGACCGAGAAACTGCTTGAGAAGCTCCACGTGCCGACGCACAATGACGTGGAGGTCATCAAGGAGATGGCGCGCATCTCTCGTGAAAAGGTGGACAGGCTCGAGAAGATGGTCGAGGAGATGCAAGCACGGCTGAAGCGGGAATAGCAGCCGCAATAGTGATACGGCAAGACAATCCGGCCAAAGCGGTTTGCACTGCCGTATTTTCATTTTTCCGTCGCGAGCGTATATTACATGACAAGGGAAGAGCTGAAAGAGTTGCATTATATATCAGTAGTGTCCGGTAAAAACTAAAAAAGCATGGCTTGTTTTTCTGCCTTGTTGGATAATAGATTTCGCCAGAAGCCTATTACGGCAAGGAGGAACAAGCCATGCAAGGCAATCATAGCATATTTTCCGAGCTTCTTA
>JACRCE010000079.1 GCA_016213015.1 Deltaproteobacteria bacterium
CCGCACGGGGGCGTGGATTGAAACGTGCCGGCCTGCTTGGTTACATCAAACGACAGCGTGTCGCCCCCCGCACGGGGGCGTGGATTGAAACGGAGTCATCGCGCGCAACGCTGGAGAACATTGGATGTCGCCCCCCGCACGGGGGCGTGGATTGAACCGTTACCGGCAGGGCGCGCTCGGACAAAGGGACCAGTCGCCCCCCGCACGGGGGCGTGGATTGAAACAGGCGACAAAGGCGCACACGCGCACGGAACTGCCGTCGCCCCCCGCACGGGGGCGTGGATTGAAACGGCGCTCACGCGGAAAAGGTGGACGCTCTCGAGTGTCGCCCCCCGCACGGGGGCGTGGATTGAAACAAACAGAGGACGAGCGGTTCGGCCACTACCTGCGTCGCCCCCCGCACGGGGGCGTGGATTGAAACGGAGTCATAGCGCGCAACGCTGGAGAACATTGGAGTCGCCCCCCGCACGGGGGCGTGGATTGAAACATTATCTGCGCCTTGCACGTCTCGGCCTTGTGAGGGCAAAGTTGAAAAGGGATAACGACTACAATCTGATTGAGGTGGGGCTACATACTCAAGAAATTCGACGATTCAAACCACAGGGAGCTTGCGAAGCGGACGGGATACAGCCTCAGGCGAGTGTATCACATCTTGCGTTCGACAAGGCGCCCGAGCGCGAACTTGTGAAGTACGCTCGACATAAGCGTTTGATACGGGATGCCTTCCTCGAAAGCCTTCACGCGAATAGCCTCTATATCCATCGAGGCCATTCGGATGTTGACGTTCTTGTCCTTGCGGGTTTGAGCCTTCGCGTATTGCGCGTAGCGGCGCACCTCGGCTTTCAGGTTCTTTACGGATTTCCAATTGCCCTCTTCGTAGTTTTTTTGAAGCGCCAGCTCCTCTTTGTCGAGTTTGATTTTTTCAGGGTTGATCTTACGCATCGGTCTTAGCCTCCTTGCGGTAAAGTTTTGCAGCCTTCCGGCTCGGTATTACGGTTTTTAAGATTATCTCCCTGTCGGTTTCAAAAAAGGGCACAAGCCAGACATATTCCTTCAGCTCGACGACGTACATCCGTTGTCCGGGATATTTTGTCTGGTCAGGACTGAAGACTATGTCCATCTCTCGGCCGAGTTCAACGATGAGATAAACCTCCTCAAACGAGACCCCCCTTATTTTTTTCAGCCTCTCGTTTTTACCGGCATCCCATGTGTATCTCTTGTTCACATGTCCAGAGTATCACAATGTATACCTTTTGTCAATTGGCATTGAAGCAGATTTATGAACCGGTTCATAAGACTGTTTACGGCCCGGCGTGTTATAACGTAAAAAAACCTTGATGGATCAGTTAGCATTGCTTGCCGTCATGGCCGCATCGCGCATCCCGGTGTGCGGGTTCAGGTTTGCAACCTGAACCTTTTTGATTCGTAATTAAAAACGAACGATTGCACCTGTCAACTATCTTTTGTGCCATACACGAAATCCGCGGAGCAGGTTACAAACCTGCTCCCGCCAAGGAGGACGTTGGCGACATTGACCTTGTACGGACTTGCGAAGATAGCACAGAAGCACCCGGAAATACTTGATATAAATCTTCAAGATGTTCTATCGCCGATGGTTATCAGATCGAGATAGGCTAACAGGATAAACCTTGAATCACCTGACCATAGGGCAGGGGTAAAATTAGATTGGGAGGGCAAAGAAAAACGTTGGTTGGTAACTGCTTTCAAAAAGAAGGATACATCTCATGCCAAAGGGTGGTCAGGCGTCTCTGGCAATAAAGGCGGCGAGCCGACGCCCTCACCGCGAGACGTATCTGCCTCAAATATACCCACTTCCTCCGGCGAAGTCAAGGCTTCTGATAAGCCCGCCGACGCCCCTGACGCCGCAGGGCAGGCCGAAGCAGGGGCAGGGGCAAAACCAAGCGCGCACACTTCCGTAGACGGCAAGACGGGCATCCAAAACATACACAACGACCCCATAGAGGCAACGGGCGAGTGGCTGCTTGAAGACAACCCTGACATGGCCTTCCATGCCGGAACCGACAAGACGGGGGAGTCGGGGATGAAGACCGCCCGTGAATTATACCAAACAAATGCCTGCCCGCAAACCACAACGCCGCAACTCATCCCTCCAGTATCTTTTTCACCAACTCCGCAAGTTTAGCCGGTGTGGTCGTCATCTTTGAAAATATCTGCTCAATGCCGAATGAGCAGATCATCTGGACCTCTTGAGGCGTTATACTGCCGGAAAGGACAACGATCTTGACGTCTTTATATGCCGCGTCTGCTCTTAAGAGTTGCAGGAATCTTACGCCTCCCATTTTTTCCATTACAAGGTCGAGAAGTATCAGGTCCGGTTTTTCTTTAGCCATCTGTTGCAATGCCTCGACGCCGTTTGACGCCTCCCTTACGATGAAATTAGCGAGTACAAGCCTGTTCTTATACGTTGTCCTTGATCCGAGCGAGGCGTCTACTATGAGTATCTTCTTCCGTTTGTCAATATTCGCAGCGTCTTGTCCGAGGGGGTGAGCGTTGATATTTTCCTCGATATATTTTTTCAATCTTTCTTTTACAGGCTCCGCCATATTCACGAATACGATTCCAAGTCCCACGCCGGGTTGCAAAAACCTGACCTGCGCCTTTACACTGAGCAGGGCCTCGCCCGGCTTTAAGGCAAACTGCACCTCGATGAACTTATCCTTTGGAAACGGGATATGCGTATAGATAAACATCCCGCCTTCGCTCATATCCAGCGCATAACCCTTGACAGTAGTGTTTATCAGAACATCTTTTTTCAGGAAAAGCCTGACCTGTTTTCTGTCATTAATACCGCCTCCCGGCTTATTATCCATTGCGTTTCTCCTGTATGTGTGTGAGATATTTTGATGTTATCATCGTAGACAAAACCTGTCAAACGCAGTTTCGACGGCCGATTCGGCGCAGTTTAATATGTCGCATAATGGATATTATGTCAAATCATGTCGAGCGTTGAATAGCATAGAAAAAAATACTGCAAGCAACGCGCTCTACCCTCGCGGATGTTTCTTCTTATGAAGCGCCTTCAGCCTTTCCGTTGTTACATGCGTATAAATCTGAGTGGATGATATATCCGAGTGTCCAAGCATGGCCTGTACCATGCGAAGGTCCGCGCCGCCTTCAAGGAGATGCGTGGCGAACGAATGACGCAATACATGCGGCTTGATGCGGGACTTATCTATTCCGGCCTTCATAGCATAATTCTTTATCATCACCCAGAAGTTTTGCCTTGTCATCCTCGATCCTCTTGCGGTTATGAACAGGGACTTTTGCGTCATGGCGCGTTTGCCGATACTCGGCCTCGATTCGACGATATAACGCCTCAGCCAGTACATGGCCGCTTCTCCGAGCGGCACAAGCCTCTCCTTTGCGCCCTTGCCGAATGTGTTCAGGTAACCGGCCTGAAGATTCAAGTCGTTTAGCCTGAGAGATACAAGCTCGGAAACCCTGAGCCCCGTCGCGTACAAGGTCTCAAGCATGGCCTTGTCCCTCATTCCGCGAACGGTTCCGATACTTGGCGCGGCAAGCAGAGCGTCCACGTCGTTAACCGCCAGAAATTCAGGAAGACGTTTTTGCGCCTTCGGGATGTCAATATCATCGCAAGGCGACGATTTGAGAAGGCCTGTCCTGAGAGAATGCTTGTACAGACCCCGGAGCGCAATAAGGGCGCGCGTGTAGGAACGCGCCGATGAGCCGTTTGACTTGAGATATTTCAGAAAACCCCTGACGTCGTCGGAAGACGCCTCGATTATGCCCTTTGAAACGCCGGAGAGATAAGACGCATACCTTGCCATGTCCCTTGCGTAAGACTCTCGCGTGTTTTTTGAAAGCCCCCTTTCCACGACAAGGTGCGTAAGATAGGAGTCTATCAATCGAGCGTCGTCCATCAGCTGTTTTCCGTAATTGCCTTGAAAAGGGAGTCGACTATTTCTTTGAGCTTTTCCTTATAGTATATCTTCTGCCCGAAGATGTCCTTGACGTAGAATATGTCCGCGGCCTCGTCGCCCTTGGTGTTTATCTTCGCGATATAGATATAGAGTCCTATGAGAGACGCCGCGCTCGTGATGTCGTAGAGAAGCCCGATCCGGTTCTGAGTATGTATGTCTATCACGGTGTATGCGTCCGAGACCTCGTTGTCTATCTCTATCCGCGTCGGTACGCGCGGCTTGGCCTTCTTGTCCAATATGCTGACATGGCGTTTGCCGGCAAGCACGGCTACCTTGACCCTGCCGGTTATCACGTCGTAAAGATCGCTCTCTATCTTTTTGAGCTTGCCGGCGTCGGTTATCAGTTCGCCTGAGCGGCTTACGACCTGAAGCACGTCGAGGGCGACGCCGTTTTTCATCGTATTGATCTGCGCCCCGAGTATGTCCCCGCCGTTTGCGGCGATGACTCCGGTTATCATCGAAAACAGGCCGTGCGTGTCGTGCGTAAGTATTATGAGCTCCGTATAGGCCCTTGCCTCGTCCTGGCGCACCTTCAGAATAAACGACGCGGCGCCGAATCCGCCGTACAATTCGATATGAGCGGCAATGAAGGCCGGAGAGGTCGTAAGAAAATATCTCTTGGGGAGGAGGTCGAAATAGTCATCGACGATTGCGTCGCTCAAGCCCATCAGGGAGAGCCTATCCACAACGCCTTTGCGTATCGCGCCGACCCTTGCTTCAACGTCCTCCGGCTCGAACGTCCCGCGCTCCAGAACGGTCAGGGCCTTGAAGTACAACTCCTGAAACAGCGCGCCCTTCCATTGGCTCCAGACCTCGGGCCCGACCGCCCTTACGTCGGCGAAGGTCAGGAGGTAGAGCATGTTGAGCCGCTCGACGTCGCCGACCTTTTGCGCGAACTCCATGACGAGTTTCTCGTCATGGATGTCCCTGTACTGGGCAAGATCGGCAAGGATAAGATGCTCTCTAACGAGGAGCCTTACGATGCCGCTGTCCTCGTCCGTCAGACCCATGCGAGCGCATATGCCCTCAGTCATGTCGGCGCCTCTCTGGGCATGCCCCTTCCCCCTGCCCTTGCCTATGTCGTGAAAGAGAACGGCAAGCAGAAGGAGTTCGGGTTTTTTAAGCTCCTCGAAGATAGTCGCGAGCAGATGAAATTGCGATTTGTATTCGCCCTTGAGGCGCTCGATCTCGCGTATAGCGAAGAGCGTATGGGCGTCTACCGTGTAAACATGGTATAAGTCATGCTGGACGCGGCAGCTTACCTCGGCGAACTCTGGAATGTAGCGCTCCAGAATCCTGAGCCTGTGCATCTCGGAGAGCGTCTTGTACGCGCCGGCATTTTTAAGGAGATCGAGAAATAACCGGTCCGCGGCCCGGGAAGACCTCAGTCGTTCGCCGCTCTTCGACGCATACTCCATCATGACGTCAACGGCGCTCTGGTCTATCGCGACGCCTCTCTCCTGAGCGCGCGCAAATGCCTTGAAAACAATGGACGCGTCGGTTGATCCCGAAAACGCCTCCTTATCGGCGATCTTGAGCGCGCCTTCCGAAATCTCGAACACGTCGTCGATCAGCGTTTTTTTTCTGAAATTGAAAAAGCCTTTTTTCTCTTCCCTCGCGGCGCATCTGGAGAAAACAAGACACGAGTAGTGGCTTATGTTCGATGCGCTTTTGTAGTACCGGTGCATGAATGACTCCACCGCAAGGGCGGCCTCCGTCTGCTTGAAACCCAGTATGGCGGCTATGCGCTCCTGATGATCGAAGGTAAGCTGGTCGGTCTTTCTGCTGCTTCCGAGATGGAGTTCGTTTCTTACCCACAGGAGAAAATCAAAGGACTCCCTGAGCAGAGCTTCGTCCTTGTCCGATATGAGTCCTTTGACGGCGTTGGCGTTGCCGCCGTGTTTCGCCTTGACGGCCCAGAGCGCGGCATGAAAGTCCCTAAGCCCGCCCTCGCCTTCCTTTATGTTCGGTTCGAGTATATAGACAGACTCTCCGTACCTTGCGTGCCTTTGCGCCGTCTCCTCGGCCTTGTCCTTGATGAACGCCTCTATGCCTTTTTCGCTGAACAGTTTTTCCCTTACGGCGACATTCAATTCGTTGAACAGGGTCTCGTCCCCCATGAGGAGTCTCGAATCGAGGAGCGAGGTCTTTGTCTTGAGGTCTTCCTTTGAAAGGGCTATGCACTCCTCGACGGAACGTATGCTGAAGGCCATGTCGAGGCCGGTGTCCCACAGCACGTAGAGCATATCCTGCGTGAGTTTTTCAAGCCTTGGCGTAAGCTTCCCGGCGTGCACGAGCATCAGGTCTATGTCCGAACGGAAGTTCAACTCGCTTCTTCCGTAACCGCCGAGCGCCGCGAGCGCTATGGGCTGAGAGCGATCCGTCGCCGCACCGGCGCTTTGCGACATCACCGAATAGAGCGTGCATAGAACGGCGTCTATCGCGCCGGCGTACGCCGCGCAGACGTCAAGTCCGCTTGATCCGGCCTGATGCCTTTCGCGAAGACGTGAAAAAGCCCGCGCAAGGAAATCTTTTATCGCCGTGGCAGGCGCCGGATTGGAGGTTAATGCCGACGCAAGTTGGAAATCGTAAGCGGACATGGGAAGTATCTGTTTAAGCGTTATCGGTTACCGGTTGACGGTTATCGGTTAAGGTAAAATAATTATCCTTAAACCGTCTACCGATAACGGATAACTGTTTTATTAAAGCGTTGCCGCGCCGTTCAGATAGGCGGCAACCCCGTCGTATATGCCGTCAGTGATGGCGCGCAGATACTTCTCGTCCTTCATGCGTTTTTCATCGGTCGGATTGCTTATGAACGAGACCTCGACGAGGATGCTCGGCATCTTCGTGCCGACGAGCACGTAAAACGGCGCGCCCTTGACCCCGTTGCTCTTCACGCCGTCGTAGTCCTTGGCGAGCCTTGCGACGAGCTTGGAGTTTACCTCGGAGGCGAGCTTCGATGAATCGTTCATCTTTGCGGTCTTGATGAGGTCGTTCAATATGAATTCCAAGTCGCTTACCGAGCGCGTTGACGTGGCGTTCTCGCGCGCCGCGACCCTTCTCGACTCTTCGTCTCTTGAGATGTTGAGGATGTAGGTCTCGACGCCGGAAGCCGTCCTCCTCGGGCTCGCGTTGACGTGTATGGAGATGAAGAGGTCCGCGTCCTTGCTGTTGGCGATGGCGGTGCGTTCCTCAAGCGGGATGAATACGTCCTTGTCCCGCGTCATTACGACGTTGCCTTCAAACCGGCCTGCAAGCTTCGACTTTAATAACTGCGCGAGTTTGAGCGTAACGTCCTTTTCCTGCAACCCTCCCTTGCCCACCGCCCCTGAGTCCTTGCCTCCGTGTCCGGCGTCGATGACGATCCTTTTTACCTTCAGGCCGAGTTGCTGGGAAAGAGAGGGCGTTTGGGACTCGGCCTCTTTAGGCGGTTGTGCCTTCGATGCGCCTTTTTTCCCGGTTACGTCAATGATTATCCTATACGGGTCGTTCAAATGGAATATCTTGAACTCTTCAATCGACTCTATGTCGAGAACAACCCTTACGGTGTCCTTGTCGAACTCCGCCGCCCTCGCCGCCTTCAAAAGCCCGTCGTGTATCGGTATCTCCCTTTGAATATCCTTGCCGAGCCTTGCGCCCTTGATGTCAACGTAGAGCCTCCTCCACGGTATATTGATGGACGGGTCTTTTTTGAGTAGCCTGTGCGAATATTCGGCCTTGCCGTTAAGCGTGATCGCTATGCGGGTGTACGAGGGGTTTGACCAGTGTTTTATCTCCGTTACGCCCGCCTTTTGAACGGCGCCGTAACAAACGTCGGCGAGTTCGGGATGAAGGATACATGCCAGAAGCGCAAAGGCGATTATCAACAGGCCGATCTTTCTCAATTTTCAAGCATCCCTTTTTTTAGAGGCAGCCTTGAGTTTATCCAAGAGTTTAAGCGCCTCAAGCGGCGTAAGATTATCTATGTTCAGACGCTTGAGTTCCTCGCGTATCGGGTCCTCTTTTACGGGTTTATCGGGTTTCGCTACGCCCCTCCCCTTATCAGCCGTGGCGATCCTCGGGGAGCCGTTCTCGGTCAGCTCGCCGGCTTCAAGATTGGCCAATACGGTCTGTGCGCGTTCGATTATCTCGTCAGGCATCCCGGCAAGCCTTGCAACGTGTATGCCGAAACTCTGGCTTGCCGCGCCCTGCAAGACCTTGCGAAGGAAGATGATCTTTGAGTTCCACTCCTTCACCGCCATATTATAATTTTTGACGCCTTGTTTTGTCAAGGAAAGCTCGGTAAGCTCATGGTAGTGGGTTGCGAAAAGCGTCCTTGCCCTGACCCTCGCGTTATCATGCAGATGCTCGACTACGGCCCAAGCGATGGACAGGCCGTCGAAGGTCGACGTGCCGCGCCCGATCTCGTCAAGGATGATGAAACTCCTGTCCGTGGCGTTGTTGAGGATGGCGGAGGTCTCGTTCATCTCGACCATGAAGGTGGATTGACCGGACGCAAGGTCGTCGGATGCGCCTATGCGCGTGAATATCCTGTCAACGACGCCGATGCGGGCGCGCCGGGCCGGCACGAAAGACCCCGCCTGCGCCAGTAAAACTATGAGCGCGTTCTGTCTGAGATAGGTGGATTTCCCGGCCATATTGGGGCCCGTCAAAATGATTATCCGGTTTTCACCGTCGTCGAGGAACAGGTCGTTTGCCACGAACTCCCCGTCGCCCGACGCCTCGACGACCGGATGTCTGCCGCCTTCAATTTCGATGACTTCCGATGAGTCCACCATCGGCCGCGAATAATCAAGCTCGACGCTCGCCTGAGCAAACGAGGCAAGCGCGTCAATCACGGCGACGTCGTCCGCCACGGCGAGGAGAGGCGCGGCAAAAGGGACAAGCCGGTCAAGCAGCTGCATGTAGATGTCGGATTCAAGACCGGCTGCCTTTTCCTCGGCGCTCAAGACCTTTTCCTCCAGCTCCTTGAGCGCCGGGGTTATGAAACGCTCCGCGTTGACGAGGGTCTGCTTTCTGACGTAGTGCGGCGGGACGTTTGAAATATTGGCGTTGGTCACCTCGATGTAATAACCGAAGACCCTGTTAAAACCCACCTTGAGCGTGTTTATACCCGTCGCCTTTTTTTCAGCGGCTTCGATCTCCATTATACGGCCCTTGCCGCCCGATGCAAAGCCGCGCAGTTCGTCGAGCGCGGCGGCGTAACCGTCCCGTATAATGCCCTTTTCCCTGACTGAAGGCGGGGGGTTGTCGACAAGCGTGGAGCCTATGATGCTTGCGGCCTCGCTCAGGCGCTCAAACTGCCCGCCATGCAGGCAAAGCAGTGGAGCCCTTGCTTGGCTGAGGATGCGCCTCAAGTCCGGTATCCGTTCAAGCGTTGATTTGAGGCAGACAAGGTCCCTTGGATTCGCCCTCCTGAGGGAGATGCGCGCGGTAAGCCTCTCGATGTCGTAGATTCCGTCAAGGCAGTTTGCAAGCCGGGCAAGCGTGTCTCTGTTGCCGTGAAGTTCGGCGACGGCGTCAAGCCTTTTTTCTATCTCAGGGACCGCCTTGAGCGGCTGGACAAGCCATGACTTCAAGCGTCTTGCCCCCATCGCGGTCTTTGTCCTGTCCATAAGCTCAAGGAGCGTGCCGGCCCTTGAACCATCACGCTGATTTTCGGTTAACTCAAGATTTTTTCTTGCAGCGTTGTCAAGCACGAGATAATCACCGAGATCATAAGGCGCGCATTTTTTTACGTGCGCCAGAGAGGATTTCTGCGTCTCCTTTATGTAATGGAGAAGCGCGCCCGCGGCCGAGACGCCCTCGCGCATATCCTTCAATCCGAAACCGTCAAGCGACTGCGTGCCGTAGTGAGTGACGAGCCTTGCATAAGCCGCCTCGAAGTTGAAATCATAAGATGATACGACGCTCATTTTCTTAAAAGACGTCGCCGGCCCGTTAAGCGCGCCCGCGGTCTCGCTCGAGACGACCATCTCCAGCGGGTTTAAGCGCCGTATCTCTTCCAAGAGATGCGCCTTGTCTGGAAACTCGGTAAGACGAAACTCGCCGGTAGAGGCGTCCATGTACGCAAAGCCGTTCCTTGAGCGTCCCAGCTCGACGGCAACGATGAAGTTATTGGCGCTTGCCTCAAGCAGTTCGTCTTCAAAGGCGATGCCGGGCGTTATTACCCTTGTTACGGCCCTCTCGATCAGGCCCTTGGCGTCCTTAGGATCGGTAACCTGTTCGCATATCGCTACCTTGCAGCCTTCCTTGATCAGCCGCGCTATGTACGTGGATGCGGCATGATACGGCACGCCGCACATGGGTATGCTTTTTTCCCTGTCCCGCGACGTGAGCGCGATGCCGAGGATGTTAGACGCGGCCAAAGCGTCGTCGAAAAACATCTCGTAAAAGTCGCCCATGCGGAAGAACAGGATGGCGTCGGCGTACCTCGACTTTATGTCAAGGTACTGCCTCATGGCGGGCGTGATGGAGTTGGACATGATATAGGCTGTTATCGGTTATCGGTTGGCGGTTATCAGTGAAGGGTTAAGAATAATTATTCTTAACCCGATAACCGATAACCGCCTTTACCTTAAACGCACCAGTTCTCGGTCTCAAAGTTCTCTTGAGGCACGTCAATGACGAGAAAACCCTTCTGAGGCCATCTCTCCCGCCCATTTACGGCTGAATCGATATGTATGAAAAACTGCGTTTGAACCCCCGGCGAGAGTCCGGTAAGCGCGTGAGCGAGTTTCAGTTCGACAACTGAATTCGCGCCGACCTCGCCTGCAGGCCCCGCCTCGATCCACTGCCCAGCCCCTATGTCCTTTTCATATAAAACGACTTTTGCGGCCGTCCCTTTGACTACGCCGTTTACCTTGACCGGTTTCGGTTTCATAAACGTTATGGAAAAGTTCCAGTCCTTCCCGGCAAGGGATACGTCACCGGTGTAATCAAAACGAAGGAAGAGTGCGTCCACGGAAAAACCGAACGATATGCCGTCTATAAAGCCGCTCATATCGGTTGCCCTGTGCATGGCGGCGCCTGCGCCGCGCGATGCGATCCTGCCGGCGGCAAGCCACTCGAAGTAATCGGTTATTTCGCCGTCTATAACGGGATTCATATAAGCGGTCGGGACAACGGACGGTCTTATCGCGACCGCGCTCATTATGACCGGGATGTCGAGATAGTCCGGCGGTTCCATGCCGATGAGCTTATATACCTTTTTGACATGGAGTCTGAACAGGTGGTCGAAATGCTCGTCGCACATCGTCGAATGATCGTCGCCGTACCACCAGAACCAGTCGCTGCCCTCGGCGATGTATATCTGATCCCATGCCTCTTTTATCGCCTGAGCGGACGATGAGTCTGCCGCCCCTGACCTCGAATCGAGCGATGTCTGATGCGCGACGAGAGCGGCCCTGGCCTCGGCTATATAATCCCACGCGGTGTTGTCCTCCTGATGGCCTATCCATATCTTGAAGTTGTGGTTTATCCATGATCCCGGGTATATCCACTCAAGCGGCTCGGCAACCGGATTTTGCGCCAGAAATTCGCTGACGGTAACGCACTTCAAGCTGTCATTGGCGTTGAGCCTGGAATAAAGCGCGGAAAAGAAGTCGTGCCCGTCGTTTTTGAAACTCTCCCATGCGTTCTCGCCGTCGAGAATTATGCTTACAAGATGATTTTCAGGATCGGGCAAGGACGCTTGGACGTTATAGAGCCTTGTCAGCAGGTCTGAGGCCGCGGCCTCCGCGTCCATGCGCGCGTAATCGAAGCCTATGCGGTCGGAGAGGACATGGTCTCTGAATATGGCGACAACGCTTCCCTGCCCGGCATGGATAGTATACGGTTTATACAGGAAGGCGTCGTAACAGTTGCCGAAGGCGTCCCGCCTGACGGCCTGCCTCAGCGACAGGGCCAGTATATCCTCGTCCGTGGCGATCCAGCGTATCCCCTCGCCCGTTATGAGCGGCATGACCTCCATGCTCACCGACCCTTCCGACGGCCATATCCCCTGAGGCGGCCTTCCGAATGTCTCCTTGTACAGCGCGATGCCTTTTCTTAGTTGCGCCAGAGCGTCCTCGGGATGAGAAAAACGCTCCTTCGGCAGGTTGACGCCGGGCATGGCCTTTCTTGCCGAATAAGAGTCGCAAAGGAGCGGCATGATGGGATGATAGTACGGCGTAGTGGAGACCTCGATGATCCCCGCCTCCTGCAGATCGCGGTACTTGGGCAGTATCATCCTGATTATGTCGATCTGCTTGTCAAGGACGACCCTCTTGTCCTCCTCCGTATAGCCTGCGCCCTTTTTGAAGAGCGCGTCAAGGGATGAGTCCCTCGAGCGTATGAGCGGGTCTATCCATATAAGGTTGAAAAGAACCTGCAGATCCAGAAAGTCCTGCTCCACGAAGTACCTGACCACGCCTTTGACGTCCTCCGGCGCGCTCGAATGGGAGCGTTTCAATAAAAGGTCCCTGTATCTCGGAACCGGCAGTATCATGTTGTCCCAGTTCGCCTGAAAAAAATTCTGGAGTATGAAGACCTTGTCGTCGAATGTGAGCTCGCCGGCCCTTTTGGCGCTCAGTTGGCGGTATTTGTCCTTGGCGTTTCCCGATGCATAGTCGTTTAACTGTTCGATGAGAGACGGCACGAGGTTGAAGGTCTGATGGACGTGGGGGAAGTCGTCCAGCAGGGCGGCCATGTCATAGTAGTCCTTGGTGCCGTGATACAGCGTCCACGGCATAAGGTACTCGCCGCTTAAAGGGTCTTTGTAGAGCGGCTGGTGCATGTGCCAGACAAAGGCTATGTTGAGCCGCTTGTCCATCGGCTACTCCGGCGCGAGGACGGTAAGCGCCCCGCGGTCGGTGATCAAGGCGACACGGTCGTAAGCCGAGGCCGCTGCCGCGTTGACGCTTGACGATAACTCTTTGCTCCAGACTATTCGTCCGTCGTCAAGGCTGATGGCCTCTATAGCGCCGACCTTTTTTTCAAACCAGCCGGTGTTCCAAAAGGATTTGGTATGGTTTATTGCCACAAACAGGAACGCCTGAGACGCAAACAGCGTTGAGATTGTCTTATCCTTCAACTCCCGCTTCCACAGTACCACGCCTGTGCCCCTGTCCAGAGATACGACCATCCCCTCTCCGGCCATCACTATGCGCCTCGAGTCCGGGACCACGAACTCCTGCGCCTTTATCAGGTTGAAGCTGTTTTTCGTATTCCCGGTTTCCGAGTCCAGCTCCTCCACTACGCCGCCTCTCTTTAGGGCGTAGACGGAGCCCTCAAAAAGCAACGGAGTTGCGCGCCTTACGATCGCCCCGTCAAAGTCCTCGCGGAGCTTTCTCGCCCACAACTCCTTACCGTTGATTGCAGATACGCACACAAGATACCCGTCGGAAAAAAAATGATACAGCCTCTTTTTTTCCGCGTCATAAGCCGGTGAGTTGGTCAACCGCGGCGCAACGGTCTGGTAGGTCCCCCGCGTGTACACCCATTGCTTGGAGCCGTCGGAGGCGGACAGCGCGTATATCCTGTCGTCCGAGGCCGAAAAATAGACGCTCCCGTCGCTGATTACCGGGGACGACAATATCTCGGACTTAGCCTGAAAATGCCACAAAGGGTTGCCGTTTTTTTTATCCAGACAGCGAAGGACGCCGGCCGTTGAACCGAAACAAACCATGTCTCCTTGAACGGTAGGCGCGGCTTCGATAGAGGCGTCCGCGTCGAAGCTCCATAAGACGCTCCCTGTATCGAGGCCGATCGCGTAGAACTCCTCGCCGCTCGAACCGGTATAAAGCACGTTGTCGACTATAGCCGGGGAGGAAAACTCCTGAGGCTCGTATACGTCGATCAGCTTGAAAGCGGATATGTCTTTTGACCACGCATTATCAAGCGGTCCCTTGAGCGTCGTCATGGCTGCAAGGTTCCTTCGATCGTAATCGGACAGGTGCGTTCCCCATTGTTTGAACGCATAATCCGGCAGAGGCTTTGTTGCGCAGCCGGCCAGAAAAAGCGCGGCAAGCATATAAAAGGTTTTTTTACAAAGAGATTTTTTTGACAAAACGCTTGGCGTCCTCCCGGATATTCTTAAAATCCCCTTCGTTGAGCCCGGCCCCGAGAGCGACCTTCATTGCCGTTTCAGCGTCAATCAGATCGCCCGGCGCATGGGCGTCGGTGTTAATAAGGAGCTTAACGCCGGTCTTTTTCGCCATCGCGGCCACGCGGCCGTTGGACAGGCTGTGCCCACCCCTCGTTGTCAGCTCGAAAAAGACCTTATTTTCAACGGCAAGGGCGCATTGCTCTTCGTCAACCATGCCGGGATGCGCCAGTATGTCCACACCGGCCTTTATATAAGCAAGATTCGTTCCTTGGGCCACAGGCTCAACCAGCGTTTCGCCATGCCCGACTACTATGAGCGCGCCGAGCTTTCTCGCCTTCTTTACCATCGCTCCGATGCGCTCAGGAGGTATATGCGTAAGCTCTACGCCCGCGATGGCCGTTATCCCCGAGAGCGTCCATGCCTTACAGACCGCCCTCAGACCTTTGATGATTACGGCTATATTCGACTCGTCGGCGTGATCGGTTATCGCAATGGCCTTGCAGCCCTTGACCCATGCCCTGCGAATAAGCTCTGACGGGATAAGAACGCCGTCGGACAAGAGACTATGTGTGTGCAGGTCTATCATTGAACCGTACCGATTATCGGTTGTCCGTTTTCAATCTTGTTTTTCTTCCCAAACTTTTCTTATTTTCTTGAAATGGGCGATGCGCTCGGTAATCTTGCCTATTTCTTTGGGATAGAATTCAAGCATTGTATCGCATAACTCCAACATCCATAGCCTTCTGCTGTTATTCGGGATAATCTTCACCACATTCGCGTTTGCGATTTGAATTTGGCCCCAGCCGAGCGCGCCGATAGTTAAACAATCCCAGTCGAAAAACTCAATTGGGCAAAATGTTACCTTCTCAAACTCCGCCCGCATGCCGTTAATCATGTAGTCGATTTTCAAAAGCGAAAAACAATTTGTGTCCTCCTCGTAGAAGCGCGACAACCTTTCAACCTATGTCAGATTGGGCATATTGAATTTTGTATCGAGTCGATGTGTTTTAACGTCAACCACTCCGCCATAGCGCGCCGCGCGAAGGATGATGAGTATTCATCAACAAGATCGCCAAGAATCGTTTTGAAATTTTCCGCGATAATCTCTTCGATCGCATCGCCAACGGCGCGTGGGCTGTTTATTGTTCTGGCTGAAAGAAAATTCGTTTGATCATTCAAAAATTTCTTGAGCTTTTTTTCTATGTTCTTCCTATGTGCGTTATTATAAAAGATTCGACTCTTTTTCATACAAGTTTGTCGTTGAATAAATTCTTCGTCATCTCGATTTTATGTTTCTTTCCGTTGCCGTTCATCTGCACGTTAAGCGTATTTCTTTCCCAAAAAATTCCGTCGGAATATCCTTGTATAGTTTTATCTTGCAGCGCATTTTCCAAGCGTTTTTCGGCCAAACAACAATACAATTCATCAATATCTATCCCGACATATCGGCGCCCCAATTTTTGCGCGACAACGGAGGTTGTGCCGGCGCCTGAAAACGGATCAAAAACAACGTCATCCGGCTTTGAACTTGCCAAGATTATCTTTGCTGCGAGTTTTTCCGGTTTTTGGGTCGGGTGGTCCGTGTTTTCAGGCATGGACCAAAACGGAAGGGTAATGTCCGTCCACACGTTTGATGGGTGAGTAATCCTATATTTTCCATCGCCATTATCTTCCCAGTCTTTAGGTTTTCCATTCTCATCATTGTATGGCGCAATAACCCTACGCTTTATCTTTACCGCCTCGACATCGAAATGATAGTTGTCGGATAAGGTGCAAAACCAAATATCTTCGCAACAATTTTTCCAGTTTGATTTTGCGCCGCGTCCCTTTTCCCGTTCAAAAACAATGCGATTGCGAATTTGAAAATACCTTTTCGCTACGTTAAAGATTGCGCCGGACGATGTCCAATCGCCACAGATATAAACCGAGGCGTTAGGTTTTAAGAGACGAATAATTTTCTGCACCCAGGAGTTGAGCCACTCCTCGTATTTTTCGGATTCCATTGCCTTGAACGAAGTCAGATTGAACGTCTTATTCAGATTGTATGGCGGATCGACAAAGGCCAAATCAACAAAACTATTCGGCAGATAATTCAATGCCTCAAAAACATCTTGATGTATCGTCTTGTTTTCAATCTCGCTCAAAGATACGGGTTTATCCAATCTGATTAAACGTTTTTTGAGCCGCGCAATATCCGTATCATTCAGGGTTATGGTGCGATTTCGCGGCGCCCTTTGTTTGTTTATTGCTTCTTTCATAGTTCCCTATCAGGCCGCTCAAAAGCGCCCATCTGCGGCGTTGTCTGCGTCGCTCCTCAACTAGCGACGCACAACCCCCGATAGAAACATTCCCTCGATAGAGACATTCGAGGGCAGGCTTGGGCAGGCTCCGTGCGTCTCATTCGTCGCTCCCCTATTACATAGGGGCCTTGCATCTGAGCGTTTTTGAGCGGCCTTCGGCAGTATTCGGCAAATCAGGCCGTAACGTAATCCTCTTTAATTATATTGCTGAACAAGGCGTAAAAGACCTCGAAGATCATCTCCTTGTCCATCCTGAATATCGGCTCGTCGAGTTTGAGGTTGAAGGCCTTCTTGTACTTGAGGTTCAAGGTCTGGCGCGGCGCTCCGGCGTCGTCCGTCGCAATATCGGCAAAGACGTGCGCCACGGCTATTCTGCGATGGAGCAGTATGTCCTGCTTGGCCGCTACCATCTCTTTGATCTCCTTGCCTCCTTCGTCGTCCCAGAGCAATATCATGCCCACGAGGTTCGATGCAAAGGACGTCCATAGCGGGCCCGTGCCCCTGACCGTTGGAATGGCGAAGATATTTATATCCATGCCGCCGTAAAGTTTCAATACCGCTACTGGGCCGAGAGGGTTTTCCTTCGACGTCTGTATGTAAGAAGATTTGTAGGTTACGGTAAAGCCGGGTATGCGTCTGCAAAGATCGAGAAACGACGTGATGAGACCGCCAGACGAGGCGATGAGGAATATCTTGCCGTTTGCCGCGCCGCCGGAGTCGCTGAATCTGCTCAATATCTTTTCGCGTATGCTCACCGCCTGATCGCGCGTAAGGAACTCCAGCGCGTCAACCGGGCCTTCGCCGGGCTTGAACTTGAGCTCCTCGATGATGCCGCGCGCGATCATGCCGACGATGGTCTTGTATACCTCGTAGTCGGTCGCGGCGCTGTTTTCTACTATGTCCTCCACCCTTTGGCTGGTCTTAAGAAGCTCCATGATTTCATAGATTATCGGCTGAAGCCCCTGCGGCATCGCAGAGGCGTCTATCTTCGAGGTCAGGACGGCCTTCTTGTCCGGGAACTGAGATTCGTTTTTCTTGAACTCGTCCATCTGCCTCATCCCCTCCATGAGGACGTTGCCGGAGGAGGCGGCTATCTTCCTTGTGACGGCTATCGGACTCGGTATGAATTCGAACTTTCCCTCGTTCCACTGAAGGAGCCTGAATAGCGCCTTTTCCTTTTCGACGTTGCCGACGACGGCGTTGTAGATATGCCCTTCCTTGATGAAGACGCTTCCGGCCGCGTCGCCGGAGGTGATCTTCAACACCCCTTCCTTCTTGTTGAGATGCAGAAATTGCAGTATGTCCGCCAGCGACATCTGCCTAAGCCGCCCCTCTATCTCGCCGCTGCCGAAGCCGACGCCGTCCTTCAATGAGAGCGTCTGACGTATCCTCGCGTGGAGTTCCTCCATATTCAGCGGCCTTATGAGGAATATGTCCGCTCCCGAGCGGAAGCCTTTTACGTCCATTATCGAGTCGGATATGAAAAGGAACGGTATCTTCGAGGCGCGCGGGTTGTTTCTCAGTATCTGAAATAGCTTATCTCCGGCGATTACCGGCAGATCCGCGTCGACTATGATAATGGCGGGGACGCTCTGGAGGGCCGATTCAAGGGCGCGGGCGCCGTCCTTTGCCGTCATGGTCTCATATCCCATGCCGAAGAGGTAGGCGGTGAACGCCTTCGACTCCTCCTCGTTTTTCAACGCAAGCAGTATCCTGTTTTTTTCGGTCATCTCTTGTTTATTCCCGCCTGCCCTCGTGTGCCTGCCCTCGAATGTCTCTCTATCGGGGGTTTGAAGCGGTGGATGGAGCGCGGTCGTTTTACAACTGTTCCTGCAACGAATATTCAACCTGAAATTTATTGATAAGCCCGTCGACGAGATAATGATCGGATGAATGGAAACAGGAGTAAGTCGAACCCCAGTTTTCCTTGCAAACGAGGCAGTAGCCTGAATCCTCCGTAAGATAAAACGAGAAGAAGACCTCTTTCAGGCGCGGGTCGTCTATGAATATAGGCGTGGCGTTTTTGATGTCCCTGAAGGAATCATCCCCCTGGCCGACCACAAATACCTTGGTTGAAAGCGTACCTATGTGCCCAAGCATGCTCATCATCGGAAAGGCGGTGGTCTGTCCTCTCGATGAAAAATAGGCTATGCCCCTTTTGTGGGGGGCTGCGACAATCTCCCTGATTATCAGCTCGTTTATCTGATCTATGAACGACTCCTGTAGGGGATACCCGCCGCCCGCGTCGAAACTGGAGTTGTCGAAGCCCTTATAGGACGAACCGGTCAACTCGCCGATAATCTCCCAGAAGAGCTTGGTGGCAAACCCCTTTTTTTCCCACAGCGATTCCTTCTTCTCGGACATCCGTTTTGCCGCGGTGCTCAGGAGCGCGCCGTAGCCCTTGCCGTCCTTGGGAAAGGTGGCCTGCGAGAATATCAGCTTCTTGACAGGAGGAGGTTCGTTGACGAGGTAGTTGTTTATCGCCCTTGACAGCTTCCTTATCGAAATGAGAGAGCCGAAGTAATCGGTCTCGGGCAGTATTGCCGCAACCTGCCTCTCGTCTATCATGCCGACGACGTCGCATGAACGCATCGAGTCGAGCACCATCGGACTCAACCGTTTCAAAAACTCCTGAACGTCCTCGTCGGCAAGCGGCTTCGACCCGCCATCGACGTTCATAAGCACGACGGAAAAGGAGCTATGGTACCTTCCGGCCCTAAGGGACTCCAGCTTGCCGTATTCGTTTACGAAAAAGGTGTCGTAGAACCTGCCTGCCGCGGCTTTTCCCTTGCCGTCAGTCATCGCGTCGGTTATCATTTTTAAGCCGCTCTCCGTGAAAGATAGACTGTTAGGCTGCAGGTTCACGTCGCACCTGACAGTCTACAGACTGTCTTTCTACATCTTGTACTTTCCGAACTCTTCCGGGGCTAACTTGTCCAACTCCTTTGCAGTGTCTCCCTCGGCCTCATTTTTAGAGACGGCGCCGCGCATATCCACATGCTTCGACTTCTCCAGCACCGCCATCTCCACGAATATCGGAGAGCTGGTCCTGAGCGCGATGGCTATCGCGTCGGACGGCCTTGCGTCGACTCTCAACGCGCCGTTTTGCGTGGCCATGTGTATGGTGGCATAGAATATATTGTCCTTGAGGTCTATTACCTCGATCCTCGTAACCAGCGCGCTGACATTTTTCAGTATGTCCTTTATCAGGTCGTGCGTCATGGGCCTCGAGAAATGTACGTGCTCAAGCTCCGAGGCGATAGCGCTCGCCTCAAGCGAGCCTATCCACACCGGCAGGACGTTCTTTTCTTCCGCGTCCTTCAGGATTACAACGGGCGCATTGGTGTAAGGGTCCATCGCAAGCCCGAAGACCTTCATTTCAAGCAGCATAATGCGCTCCTTTCTTGCCTCGGATTGTGCTAACGAATACGGCTTGCCTCGCGCCCCGTCAACAGACGCATGCCGCCATCCCCGCGCCGTCGCATACTACGCCGCGAAGCGAATTGGCGTAAGCGTCGGTAATCATAATATCAACCGTTGCGCCGCATGGCGCATCGTTGCTTGCCGGAAAATGCACCAGCCGATTGCATCGGCTCCTGCCCTGCATGTCCTTGTCCCTGCCGATCCCGTCAACCATCACCTCTAACACCGCGCCTGTCATGGCGCGATTTAGTTCGATCGATATGGCCTTTTGCTCCTCTTGCAGGAGTCTTAGCCTTGTGTGCCTCAGGTCTTCGGGCAGATGTCCGTCCAAGGACATGGCGGACGTGCCGGGGCGGGGCGAATACGCGAATGAATAGATATTGTCGAAACGCACAGTCCTTAAAAGCTCCATAGTGTCTCGAAAATCAGCGTCCGTTTCGCCTGGAAACCCCGCGATGATGTCGGTTGTAATCGCCATATCCGGGTACAATCGTTTTATCGCCATGACCTTCGACAGATAGTCCTCCCGCGTGTACGCGCGCCGCATCCGGCTTAACACCTCGTTTGAGCCGGATTGAACGGGCAGATGAAGATGCCTGCACAGCTTCGGCTCCTCGCCGAACAGACCGATAAGCGCGGGAGATATATCCTTTGGATGCGAGGTCATGAACCGCACCCGCTCTATGCCCGCTATTGTCGCCGTCTTCCGCAGGAGTTCGACAAAACCCAGCGCGCCCGTCAGATAAGAGTTGACGTTCTGACCGAGGTACATGACCTCTTTGACGCCGCGGCCCGCAAGCGCTTGAACCTCGCGCAGCACGTCGTCAATCGGCCTCGACGTCTCGGCCCCTCTTGTATACGGCACGACGCAATACGAACAGAGGTTGTCGCATCCGCGCATTATGGCGACCGACGCCTTATGATTATCCGGGCCGTCCGGTAGTCGAACGAGCTCATTACCGCCGGCCTCGTCGTTGAAATCAACTGCTATTGTTTTTGCCCCTGACCGGGCCCTTTCATCGAGAAGCGCCTTAAGCTTATGTATGTTATGCGTACCGAAAACGACGTCCACGAACGGCGCGCGTTTGAAGATGAGCGCGCCAAGCTGTTGAGCCATGCACCCGCTTACCGCTATGACGAGAGAGCGCCTTTGTTCCTTCAGAATCCTGAATCTGCCGAGCGTCGAGTATACCTTATGTTCGGCCTTGTCCCTGATGCTGCATGTGTTGATTACTATCAGGTCCGAGCGCTCCGGCGCATCGGTTTTGTTGTAGCCCATGCCCTCAAGCATGGCAAGCATCCGCGCCGAATCATGATCGTTCATCCGGCAACCGAACGTCTCTATGTATACGAGCTTTCGCGGGTTAATGGGCAATTCCTTTTCCCCTCCCCTTTTTTTCAAAGGGGAGGCAGGAGGGGTTTATCCGTTACCCCGTGCATAATACATCTTATGATTTTTGAAGGGTTTAAGCAAGGATTAACTACCGTGAACCGTGACCGTTGGCCGTGACCGTAAAAGATTCTTTTACACGGTTCACGGTCACGGTTCACGGTAGTTCACGGCTTTGCGTATTTGGAGAGTTCCTTTTTAGCAGGCTTCACCACCCACGGGGTATCGATCTTGAACTGGGTCTTTATCTTTTCAGCGGCCTTTTCGGCGTCGGATTGCGTTTTATAAAAACCCGCGCGTACGCGATACCACTCGGTATCATCCTTTGTAAACTCCGTCACATAAGACTTATATCCGGCCAGTTTAAGCGCCTTTGCAAAACCTTTGGCCTCGTCTTTCGTCGTAAACGAGGCGGCGTTGACTACCCATGATTTTCCTGTGTATTTAGTCGCTTTTACGGCTCTTGACGGCCTTGCATCGGACTTTGCCGCTTGTGCCGGCTTTGCCTGTGGAGCCGCGGCAGGCGGCGAGGCCGGTTCGGCCTTTACAACGGCCTTTGGTTTCTCGGATGGAGGCGGCGATGGTGTCTCAATGGCAGGGGCGGGCTTCACATCGGTCTTTGCCGTTGCAGGCGGTTTTGCAGGCACGTCCGTGGTTGCCGTTGGTTTGGCGGTATCGTCAGGCAACGTTATCTTCGCCTTTTGCGAGATGACATGAGGACCCGGGGCCGGTTTTTCTCCGCCGAACGGTACGAACGTAATCACAAGCACCACCGCGAGCGCTATGACAACTACAACAAGGATGATAATCTTCTTTTTATCTTTCAGCGTATCAGAAAGGCTCAATTTCGCACCTCCGTGTTAGCGCTATCGCTGTTCATGATAGTAGGCGTTATAAATACGAGCAGTTCTTCGTTCAACTGAGTCTTTGTGTTGCTCTTGAACATATTGCCAAGAAGAGGAATACTTTCAAGAAAAGGCACCGCGTCGTTCTGATCCGAGGTGATGTTCTTATAAAGGCCGCCTATCACGATCGTCTCTCCATCACGAACAAGTATCGAGGTTGACGCGCTTTTCGTAGTAACGCCCGGTATTCCATCCACTATGTGCGCGTAGTCAGGGTCGCTTTTACTGGTCTTGATGTCGAGCAGTATCATGCCGTCGGCTGATATCCTCGGCGTAACCGTCAAGTCGATGCCGGTTTTTATCTCCTGTAGTCCGGTCGTCGCGCTTTGAGACGTGGCGGCCGTCGTCGTCAGAAACTGATCGAGCTTGACCCTGAACGTAAGACCGCTGTGTATGGTTGCCGCTTTATTGTTCAGCGTCGCCACGCGAGGTCTCGATATTATCTTCAACTCGCCCTTTGACTGCGCCGCAAGCAGTTGCAGGTCGAGAGAAAGATTGCTCGCGAGGCTGTTGAGAACGAGGTTCACGCCGGCGGCGGTTGCCGAGGTCGGCAGTTCAACCGCGAAGTTGGGCGCTGAACCGGTCATCGGAAGCATGGAACTTCCCCCCGCGACGTTGCTGCCGGATACATAAGACCCCCCCCAGTGAAAACCCAACTGGCGGGTAAAATTATCGCTCGCCTCTACTATCCTTGCCTCTATGACAACCTGCGCCGTCTGAGTGTCTATGACCTTGATGAGTGAGCGTATCCTTGGAAGGTTTCTCGGCAGGTCTCGCACAAGCACGGAGTTTGTTCGCGCATCAGGGAAGGCCGCGCCGTCCGTGCCAAGACTGCCTTTAAGACGCTCGACAACGGTTGAAGGCTCGGCATGATTCAGAAAGATTATCTCGGCAATCATTTCGTCCGACGTGTCAACCTTGGCGCCGACCCAAAAAACGTTGCTCTGAATCGTATAGGTAAGGTTATTGGCCTTTATTATCATCTCAAGGGCGTCTTTGAATGGGATGTCCTTGAAGCTAAGGCTTGTCTTACCCGACACGCCTTCGCCTATTATGAGGTTAAGACCGCTCTGCTGGGCAAGGGCGCGAAGCACGTCGGTCAGTTCCGCGTCCCTGACCTCTATGGAAAAGCTTCTTGCGTCCTTTTCCATAGCCTCCCTCGCGTCAACGGCAAAGGCGGGAGTCCATAGCGCGAGGCACGCCAAGATGAACGTGGCAAGCGGCGTTGCAACTATGCGCGAGCCAATATTATTTCGCCGCATCAAGGGACTCCGTGGCGCCGGCTATGTCAAGCCGTATCTTGCCTGCGCTTGTTTGAAGTATAACATGCCTCCGGCCTATATCAATGACTTTTTGCCCTGAAACCTCGCTGTCCTTGTATACGATACGCCCGTTTATAATAGCGGACGGGCTTTCGGCATTATAAAAGATGGCGGTCAGCCGCATATCATGCGGGGTGGCCGTCGCCCCTGCCTGTAAAAAAGGGTCTCTTCCCCATTTGACGCGACTATCCTTTGTCAACGGCAGAGCGGCCTTATGAGACAGCGACGCCTCTTGTCCGCCGACGGCCCTTGTAGCGCCATAAGAAAATATCAGGAACGCCGTCGCTATCGCGGCGAAAAGAACGTTTCCCAGCTTTAACCATGCATGGACAAGCATACGATTGAGGCCGTCGTTATCCGTCATTAAAATATCCTCATGTCTGCAAAGGATTCATGGTTAAAGACGGTTCATGGTTAACCTTGAACCGTCTTTAACCGTCTTCTCAACCTTATTATCTCACCGTCCGCCTTTGAGCACATAAGCGCTCAGATAGATATGCGCCGCAAGGGCCATGGACGCCCCGTCCTTATTTTCCAGCAGGAAGTTGTCTACGATGATTATCCTTTTAAGATTCTCAATCATGTCGAGGTAGTCCCCGAAAGAGGTGAACCCGCACTCGAGGACGACGTGAAAGGGCATCCTGGCAAGTTCTCCCTTGTCCTCGACCGCCTGAGGCTTGATTGAAACTATGCGAACCCCTTTTTTGCCGGAGTTCGCGTTTATCTCGGCAAGTATGCCGGACAACTGCTTCTCGGACGGCAGACGCAATTTGAGATTTACAAGCCTCTCTTCGAGCGCGGCTAGATCGGACGAGGCGTCCGCAACCGCAACGCGCATCTTCTCCGACGAGGCCGCCTCGGCCTGTATGCGCGTTATGTCGGCGCGCAGTTGAACTATCTTTGCGTCGCGCGCGATCGCTTCCGCCGCGTTTGCCCGATAAACGAACCTGTAAAAAGCAAACGTGGAAACGATAAAAATACAAACGGCGATAAACTCCGGCCTGAACAGTTTGAGCGAGGCGGAGTCGACCGACTTGAACGTCTTGAGCGAGCCGAAAAAACTAATCATGGAGTATGTCATCTATCCTCTTAACGTCGGCGATAACCTCGAAATCATAAAGAGAATCCTTGGAGCCTTCTCGTTTCTGCGCGTATACGAGTTGAACGTCGTGAAAGTATCCGGCGTTTTCAAGCGTGAAAACAAGATCGCTTACGCCCTTGTTGGACGCGGCGGAGCCGGTGAAACGGATCTTCTTGCCGCCGGCCTCCGATGCGTCGCTTGTAGACAAACTCTTGAGCCACACGTTGGCGGGTATGTCGCGGCTCATGCGCTTTAAGAGGGCCGCCCACGAGATCCTCTTGAGAGATAAGTCGCCGGAGATGGAGAGCCTCTTTTTTATGTCATCCTCCGACTTTTGAATGTCCGTAAAACGTTTTGAAAGCTCTGAATACTGCAAACTCATGGCTACAAGGCCGTCCCGTTGCTTTATGAGCGATTGTTCATCGCTCGACTTTGCATCGAGGGTCATCTTTTGGTTCATATATATAATCGCTACGATAACTACATACAGCACGGCAATTACGCGCAGTCCGGTTTTATATACGGACAGTCGTTCTTGCCTCAGGATGTCCTCTGGAACGAGGTTGATGCCTTTAACGCGCAAGGTCTGTCATTCCTTCCAGCGAAGCCTTACCGCCATGCCCGTTGCCACGGTAAACGAGGCTTGAACCGGCTTTATTCTCTGCGCCTCCGTTGTTCCGCGCATCTTGAAACCCCTGAACGGGTCGTTGACGAACGAAGGTATCCCGAGCGTCTCGGTAACAAAGCCGTCGATGCCGGGTATCTGGGCCGTGCCGCCGCACAGAAACAGTTTTGACGTCGCCCCTCCTCTGAACTGCGCCTGATAATAGTCTAAAGACCTGTGCACCTCTGAACAGAGCCTCTCAAGCGCGAGCTTCATGAAATGCGTCGCTCCGTCCACGTCCGTCTGCCTGACGTGGACGGCCTCGGTGAACTTCAACCCCTCGGCCTCCTCCGTCTCCATTTTCATTCCGTCGGCGACGGCCTTGGTAATATCCTCTCCGCCGAAGGCTATCTCGCGCACGAATACGAGCATCTTATCTCTCAGTATCACAAGTGTGCTTTTGAGGCGGCCTATGTCGAGCGCCGCATAGTTGACCTTGTCCTGCCATTCCTCGTGAGAATCGAACGCGAAAAGCAGGGCCGTTGGAACGGTGTCGAGCACGCGAATCTTCAACCCTGCGTTTTTGTAAAGCGATATAGCCGCCTCGGACTCGCTCCTATCGGCGGCAAAGGCGATTATAGACAACATGTTCTCGCCCGGCCTTGCGCTCTTACCCGCAAGGCAGTAGTCGGACACGTAATCTCCGGCGATGGCGCCCTCTTTTTTCAACTCCCACCTGACCGCCTCCTTGAGGTCGCTCTCCGGCATCGGAGGCAGGTACAGGTGTCTGAATATCAAAGACCTCCCCGTCATGAGCGCTGAAACGCCCTTGCCTGAGAGCCTCTGGGCGCTCACAAGGCCGGAAAGAAAACCGCCGGATATGGCGGCGTTGCCCGCCTCCTGCGCGGGCAGCTTGATATACGCGGCGCCCTCGACCGCAAAGGCGCCCGGCGAACCGGAAAGGCCGACCACCTTCGCCGAGTACGAGCCGATGTCAACGGCTATCAGGTCTTTCCCGAAGATGCTCATCGCGCTTTACTCGGCAACACTCTATGGCTTGCCGCCTCGTCTTTCAAGATGACGATCTTTTTCCTCACGTCCGCGTTCAAAAGTTCGTTTGAGCCAAGTTGCAGGAATTTTTCATATTGCGGTATCGCATCGGAGGCAAAGCCGGCCGACTCATAAGATATCGCCAGGTTAAGCTGTGCGTCGGCATAATCCGGCTTTATAGAGACGGCCTTTTTCAAAAGTTCAACGGCCTGAGCAGGTCTTCCCCGCTGGACGAGAAGAGAGCCGTAGTTGTTAAGCGCCTCGGGATAGTCCGGGGCGAGCCTCAACGCGGTCTTGAGCTGTTCCTCGGCCTCTGCAGGATTGTTGAGCGCTACCGATGCAAGCCCCGCGTTGTTAAAGGCCACGGCGTCGTTCGGGTTGGCCGCGATTGCGGCCTTGAACTCCGAGAGTGCCTCTTCATATCGCCCAGTCTCGTACATCCGTATGCCTTTTTGCTTATGACTCTGCAAATCAACGTTCTGGACAACGGACGCTGAGGACGGTTTTTCCACGGCAAAGGACTGGACGACAGGCGCGTGTTGCACGGGCGAGAAGTAATACCATCCGGCGAGCACCGCAATGACCAGCACGGCAAGAGCAACCAATGCCTTGTAAAGACGATCGTCTCTGAGCTTGAAAGAGTTGCCGAGCGTCCGCGCGGAAACGCTCGCGGACTGGGCGCTCGGCGCGCCCGACTCGGTCTCGACTTTTTTCAACGCCTGATGTATTAGGCTCATAATTTCAATTTCTGAAAAACTGGGGGACCCCATATCACGCCGGCCACAAAACCAACCACGAGTATTGATAAGGCGATATGGGGCATGTAGCGTTCATACGCGGGGATCAACCTGTCGGGAATAAAAGGCACGTAGCCCTCCTTTTCAAGCTCGGCCAGCGCGTCCGTAACATGCCTTTCGTCAACCATCCGTTTTTCAGCGACAAAGGCCGCTGTCATGGCCCTGTCGCAGATGATGTTGATCATGCGCGGCACGCCAAGGCTCCGATAATGTATGGCGGCGATCGCCTCCTGCGTGAACTGCACCGTACCCTTCCCGCCGGCCGCAAAAAGGCGCGTCTGGATATACGCGGGCGTGTCCGCGAGCGGCAACGGGGAAAGCGAGCATCTTACTATAATGCGCTGATTCAACTGTCTGAGTTCGGGAAGGGCGAGTTTCCCCAGAAGTTCGGGCTGTCCGACAAGGACTATCTGCAAGAGCTTGTCCTTCTCGGTCTCAAGATTGGATAAGAGCCTCACCATCTCCAGAGTGGTTTCGCTCAGGTTTTGCGCCTCGTCAATGATGACTAAGGCCCTGCCCTTATTCGAGGCTATCCTCAGAAGAAACTCGTTGAGCTTGTCGAGGTGCTCCTTTACCGTATCTTTATCCACCGTAATGCCGAAGTCCGATATGATAGTCTTTAACAGCTCATGGTCAGACACTATCGGATTCAGTATCAGCGCGCTTTCCGTCTTTTTATCGAGCTTTCCGAGCAGGGCGCGGCAAAGCGTGGTCTTTCCGGTGCCGACCTCTCCGGTCAGGAGGATAAACCCTTTTTTTTCCTTAATGCCGTACAACAGCAGGTCTATGGCCTCCGCGTGAGAGCCGCTCATGTACAAAAAATGCGGATCAGGCGTTATGTGAAACGGCTTCTCCGTAAGATAGAAAAATCTCTCGTACATGTTCAATCCTTATAATCCCGGTGCGTCTTCACATAACATCTTTTTACTGTGGAAACGGCATAAAGTCAATAAAATCTTTATGTTTTAAGCTGTTACGCTATTGTTGATGGAAAATGGACGGCATCAGCCCTTTAACCGCAGATAATAGGCCACGAAGAAAAAAAGGAAACTTGCCGCGACGAGCGTTATGCCGAACCCTATCCTATGGGAGAAGGCCGTATCGTCGAAATCGGACACCATGCTCTTGCTCTTTTCGTTGAGACTGCGAAGGGTTTCAGGCGCAAACAGGAAGAGTATGCCGGCGACGAGCGTGATGGCGCCGATAATGATGAGATACGACATCAGACCTCCGCGCTTGAATCAATGACGGGAAAACCGTTTGAGGCTGAAGTCATTATATAATGTCGGGTCAAAAGGTCAAGGGCTTTGAAGGCCGTGATAATACAATGAACCGCGACCGTTTACCGTGTAAAAGAAAAATCCTTTTCACGGTTCACGTACACGGTCTTTAATCAAACCTGTAAATGAATATCGAATAGCCGATCGTATCGACCGGACGTATCTCCTTGAAAAGCGCGTATAGGTTACTGTCTCGAAGATATACGCCCTGAAGCATTGTCGCGCTTATTGCGAACCAGCCCTTGAGCTCGATCGTCTCCTTTACATTTTTCGGATTAAAGACGACGTAGCTCGGCAGGTAGTCGTAATCTATCCCGAAGTCGGCCGGGTCGTTGAGCCCGAAGTAGGCCAGCTTGATCTTTTTTATTCCATGTTCGTCCATGTAGCTCTTGAGTCCTCCGAGGTCTTGCCCCCAGTCGAGGTTCGAGTCCACGAGGTATTTGTATCCGTTCTTCGGCCCGCCGATGAACTCGTTAAAGTAGGCGAGTTGATGCGGGAATATGGAGATGGCCGCCCATGCGTACCAGATGCAACATAGATAAAAGACGGCTCGTCCGGCCCGTCGGCTTTCCGTTTTTATGTTTGCAACGCTCCCGATGAGCATGATGAGAAATGGATAGGCGGGCAGGACGTGGCGCGCGCCGATATTGACCTTCTGAATCGAGAAGACGGCGAAGATGAGGACAACGGGCAACAAGACCATCGCTGTCCTTGCCCTGTATTCCTTGTCCTTTAGCGAATAGAGTATGGCCGCTGAAAGGAGTATCAATGCCGGTATCGGCGTCTTGATGAAAAACGCGACAAGGAAATAATACCACCAGCCGGTCGTTGAATATCCGCCCATGAGGAACGCGGACTTGCCGCCGCCCGAGCCGGACAGCACGCCGTTGACGCCGTAAAGATACGCCTCCGGCGCAAATTTGATTGAGCGCAAAAAGGTGAAAAGCGGCTCGAATCTGCTCGAAGCGAATTTGCCCCAGTAAAGCGGCACGTAATTATCCCCGGCTGAAAGGAACCTGAAGCCGTATATCGCCCATATCCCGATGTAGACGATGATGCAGATCGAGAGATATGCAATTGCCGCTCTTGTCCAGCCCTCCCTTCTTGCCGTGAAAACATACGAGAGGGCAACGAGCGGAACGAGCAAAAAGGCGGTGTGTTTCGTGGTAAAGGCAAAGGTCAGCGCGACCGATGCAAAGAGAACTCGCTTTACCGATGCGCCGTCAACCACAAGGCAATAAAGATAATAACTTGAGATAAAGAAAAAGGCGGCTATGGGCAGGTCCGTGGTCGCAAGGCTCGCATGGGCAAGAAAGTCGGGACTTAGCGCATATAGAAACAACGCGAGTATCGCGCCGTTATATCCCCAAAGTCTTTTCGACCAAAAAAATAGATACAGCCCGAGGATTACGCCGAGCATGACGTTTGACAACCGGCTCAGAAACAAGATCGTCCGGCCGGCGGTCTTGTTCTTATAGATGAACTTTATCGAATATGGAAAGAAGTCGGAATCAGGGGACTCTTCAGGCATTACCTTTTTGTCGAAGTCGAGGTCAAGCGCCGCGTAAGGAAGAAAACCTGTCAACAGCCGTCCGAATGCCGGATGGTGCAGGGGGGACAGGTAGTCCATGCCGTCCTTGAGATAGGCATAACCGGCGAGTATGTGCGCGGACTCGTCCCAGGTGTTGGATTTTTTCAAAGCGATGTGCACGGACTGGGCAACGAAAAGAGCCAGCAGAAATATCACGATGCCATACCAAGCGATCGGACGGACATATCGGGAGCCGAGGAGGTTTTTATTCACGACCTTTGCCCTTTCTTCTTGTAATCAGCAGAGCCGACAGGCCGATGCCCGTCAAAGAACTTACGAACGCGCCGACGATAAAGAAGGCCGGCCTGTACGCGAATCTTACGACGTGAGCGCCCTTGTCAACGGCAACACCCCTCAAGCCGCAGTCGGCCTTGAGAACCTTTCTTTCCTCGCCGTCCACGTAAACCATCCAGCCCGGATACCAGCTCTCGCTTGCGACAAGAACGCCTCTTTCCAGCATGTTCACCTCAAGATCAACGGAGTTGTTGGCGTAAGCCGCGACGTTTACGGAGGCCGTTTGCGACCGCCGCTCTTCCCGCCTTCCGTCAGGCCACGGTTCCTCGAAAAGTAGCGCCTCTTTTGACGGCAAAAATGTCTTCGCGGAAACGCGCTTGAGACATTGTTCATTGTCAGGCACGACCGAGTATGAATCGGCCACAAAAAATCTGGGCAGGTAGTTGAGGTTCTCGTAGACCTTAATAGTGCCCATCCGTTCAAGCTCTTTCGATTGCCTGACGCCTTTTTTGAGGCCGATTATCTTCTTGAGCCTGAACTCCTTTGATTCTATCATCGGCATTGAGACCATGTACTTGACGTTGAGCATGGCAAGCATGTTGGTGGCGTCCGGCGCCGTCTGTTGGATAAGCGCGCCGTACAATGCGTCGTAGTCGTGCCTGCGGATAACGTCGAATCCGTCGGCGTTGAAGACCCTGTGTTCAAGGTTATAGCCCCTGAGCCTTTCCTTATCTATGTTCATATTATCAAGAAACTCCTCGTCGAACTCGCCGTTGTTTTTGATGACCATGGCTTCGTTTAAGGTCTTAGGGGTAACGAACACGCGGTAGAGGGACTTGTCCGTCTCAAGGAATTCCATGACGCGGCTTTTCTTATGGTACTCGGATGCAACCGAGGTAAAGTAGTATCCTTCGTGCGCGAAGAATAGATCAACGGACAGGAGAAGGAGAACGGCATAAGGGAATATCCTCTTAAACCTCAACGATCTGAAGGCCGCATACACGGCTATGGACGCGAGGATGAAAAAGACAAGCGCCCTTTTCGTGTTGAAGATGTTTATCTCTATATGATTGTAAGCCGGATGTTCGATGCCGCGCTCTTTCAATAAAACCCATGCCCACGACTCGAAGTAATCGAGCGCGCCAAGGGAAAAAGCGGCGGCTACGGACATGACAAGAAGCGCAAGGGCTATGCGGCCGACCGTCTTTTCCTTGTGGTCAATCCCCTTTACGAATGCGTCGAACCCGATACCCGCGGCAACCGAGACGAATAGAAAAGTGATGAAAAGAAACTTGACCGGGTATCTTATCTTGTTGAAGACGGGGACGTAAGAATAAAGATAATAATACAATGGCGTATTATTGCCCATTGCAAGGATAATGGAAAAAAGCATCGCTATCAGGAAGGGCGCGGCCTTTGCCTTATATTCCCTCGCAAAAAACAGCGCGAATATGAATGGGATGGAGCCGGTATATACGGTCTTCAACCAACTCTGGTTGGCCCAGTACTTGGCGTCCGATACGCCGTAGCCGAACGGGTCCGGGATAAAGAACTGTACGAAGTCCTTGAAGGCGAACGACCACGTGGATGCCTCGAAAAAGGTAAGCCCCTGAGAGCGCGTGGACTGAAAGACCAGTTCGAGAAATGGCAACAGTTGCGCCGCGGACAACAACGCGAAAACGACGATGGCGGCAAGGAAGAGGGCCAAGCGGCGCGGAGCCGACGGCAATGTTTGTTTGACGTCGTCGTTGATAAGCAATATGCCCGGAATAAGCGCTAAAAAAAATAAAAGCCCGATCGTCGCAAAGATGGTCTCGATGCCTCCGCCGAGGAACATCATTGTCAAGGAGAATCCGGTAAGAGAGGCATAGCCGAAAGACGAGCCGCGAATCGTCCTTAAAAAAAAGAAGACGACAAGCGGCGCCCAGACAACGGAAAAAAGCGTGCTCATCACGTTGTGCGCCGAAAAAAGATACCCGCTCAACATGAAGGTAAGCGCGCCGATGAGCGAGCCGATTACGCTTGCCCTCAATTCGCGCAGGAGAAGAAAAGCGAATATCCCGGCAAGCGCGAAATGCAGCGTGAGTATCCAGTTGAAGGTAATATCAAACGGCAGGAAGATAAGCGGCCAGTTGAGCGGATAGAGCGCCCCGGGCTGAAGCGAGGCAAGGAGCGGATGGCCGCCGTAGAAGTATGGATTCCAGAGCGGAAACTCCCCTGCCCTGATTATGTCCGTCCACAGTATGCGCGGCGGAATGAAAAAGACGCCGAGGTCTCTTTCAGTCAGAAGATGCGCGCCGTCGAGCACCGGGAGAAAATATCCCAATGACAGAAGGATTATGTATAAAAAGGCAAGAAAATAGGCAAGGCGCATGAGCGGGCATAAAAAACCCGTTATCGCCTTTACGCTTTGAACGGCGTTTCGGCAATAACGGGTTCAGGTCTTTAAGATAACGTTTTTTTAGCTCAGAAGTTATACCTGGTAGTGGGACTGGCGGTGCTGCTGCCCGACGTATAGGTCATGGTGTAAGGCATGCCGCCCACCGTTATCGTGATCAAAGAACCGGTTACGTTGTTCGGCGACGACGTTGCGTCGCTCACCGCTATGGTAACGCCGCTTATGCCCGCGGCGGCGAGCACCATGTTCGTATTGGCAGGGGACTCCGTTGCCCCAAGGGTATATACCGTGCCTTTAAGGAGATATTGCGAATGCAACACGCTTGCCGCGCCGCTGATAGAGCCGCCTACGCCCTTTGCGGTGGCCGATCTTGCATCCGACTGCAGGTCTATAAACCTCGGTATCGCGACGGCGGCAAGGATGCCGAGTATCAGGATGACCATTATAAGCTCTATCAGGGTGAAGCCTCTCGTGTTTCTTATCATTGCAACCTCCTTGGGGTTTATTAGATCAGAAGTTGTTCCTTATTCTCGGTCCCGTGGTGGCGCTGCCCGACGTATAGGTCATCGTGTAAGGCGTGCCGCCCACCGTTATCGTAACAAGAGAAGGGGTAACGTTGTTCGGCGACGACGTTGGCACTGCCGCGAGGATCGTTACACCTGAGATACCTGCCGCGCCGAGCACCATGTTCGTATCGGCCGGGGACTCTGTTGCCCCAAGCGTGTATACCGTGCCTCTGAGGAGATACTGCGCATGCAACACGTTGGCCGCTCCGCTGACCGCGCCTGATATGCCTTTAGCGGTGGCCAGCTTTGCATCCGCCTGCAGGTCAACGAACCTCGGCACAGCGACAGCGGCAAGGATGCCGAGTATCAGAATGACCATCACGAGTTCAATCAACGTGAAACCACTCATGTTCTTTGGCATTATCGCCTCCTTGGTTTACATACAAGCATTATTATGGTTTATAACAAAAGCTCTTATGCTGTCAAGACTTTTTATAGAGCCTCACCACGTCTCGTACCCTTTTGTCGTTGAGCGCACCCTGCCGGTTTTCGCGTCAAGGCTATAGCGGTTGCCGAACGGATCGAGCGGAACCCCGTCATTATCCGTTGTCATGCCCTCGACATATTTACCGTGAAATTCGATGCTGAACTCCTCGCCTTCTATGGAATGCTTCGGAGAGGCCGCCTTTTTTTCAAAAAGCTCCTGAAGCGTTCCGGGGAGTTTTTTGTTATAAAGCGCATAGTTGTTTACCGCGCTCCTCAGGTTCGCAAGCTCCATCCTGATGGCTATCTCCTTTATCGGCCTGACGGACGAGTAAAACCTGTCCACAAAAAGCAACAACAATATGCCGATCCCGGCAAGGATAAGCATTGTCTCAAGGATTGTGCGGCCGTTGTCGTTGAAGGAGACACGCTTATCTGACATGCCTATCTCTTGACTACCTTGATTATGTCCCACATCGGCAGGAATATGGCAAGGGCAAGGAACAGTACGATGACGAAAATGAAACCGAGGAGCACGGGCTCGAGCGTGGTCGTAAGATTTCTTATGGAGGCGTCCACCTCCTGATCGTAATACTCGGCGACCTTGTCGAGCATCTCGTCGAGGTTGCCGGTGTCCTCGCCCACGGCCACCATCTGCACGACAAGCGGCGGAAAATGCTTGGCAACGCTCATTGGAGCGGAGAGCGTTTTACCGGCCCTTACGTCAACCTCGATCGATTTTATCTCGGCGGAAAGCGCCTTATTCTCAACGGCGCGGGACGCGATGTCAAGCGACTGGAGTATCGGCAGACCGCTCTTGTAAAGCGAACCGAGCACGCGGGAGAACCTTGATAAGACGGACTTAAGGAGTATAGGCCCGAAGATGGGAAGCTTGAGCTTAACGCCGTCCCACCTGAGAGCGCCCGACGGCGTTAAGACGTAAAACCTCCATGCAATGAAGACTGCGGCAACCGCGATTATGCCGATGTGCCAGTACGAGGTGAAGACGTTCGATATGTGTATCAGCATCCTCGTCGGCAGAGGCAGAGTCACGTTGAAGGAGGCGTACATCTTAACAAACCTCGGCACCACAAAGTACATGAGCACCGTTATCGCTATGACAAGCGCGCCCACGACGATCTTGGGGTATAAAGTGGCGCTCTTGACCTTTGCCCTGTTCTCGGCGTTCTTCTCGAGCATGGAGGCTATCCTGCCAAGCACGTCATCGAGGATGCCGCCCGCCTCGCCCGCCTCCACCATGTGCGGATAAAACTCAGGGAATACCCTTTTATGCTTCGCTATCGCGACGGAGAGGCTCGACCCGGCCTCCACGTCCGTCCTTATCGTCTTGATTATTGCCGCAAATTTTTTCGAGCCTGCCTGAAGCTCAAGCGTTGAAAGCGCCCTCATAAGCGGCACGCCCGCGCCGAAAAGGGTAGCCATCTGGCGGGAAAAGATGATAATCTCCTGCTCAGGAACTTCCTTTACGTCAATGTACCTTCTGAAAACGTCAAGGGAAGGCAACCTCATCCCGACGTCCACGCGAATAGGGATAAGCCCCATCCCGTCGAGCGCGGCCTCAAGCTGTCCCTTGTCAACGGCCTCAAGGCTGCCTGTAATCAGCGCGCCCTGTCTGTCCCTTGCCTTGTAAGTAAAAAATGCCATGTTGTACCGTTGATAAGGCCGTGACCGTTGTCCGTGACCGTGTAAAAGAAAGGATCATTCCACGGTCACGGTTCACGGTCTTTAAGTTAATCGGCCACCGACTGCGTAGCCTGAATAATCTCCTCAATCGTGGTATACCCGGCCTCCACCGCGCGTATGCCCTCTTGCCTGAGCGTGCGAAAGCCCCTATTGGAGGCCACGGAGACGAGCGTTGAGCTGTCCTTCCGCGCCACTATCGAAGAACGCAGGACGTCATCCGGCATGAGCACCTCGAATATGCCGAGCCTGCCTTTAAGACCGCTCCCCTTGCACGCGGCGCAACCAATGCCCTTGTAGAACTTGACGTTTCCTGCCTGCGCTTGAGGGTCTAATTCCTTCAGCATCACAGGGTCGGCGTCATATACCTGTTTGCATGAATCGCATATCCTTCTCACGAGCCTCTGCCCCACGATGCAGGTAATCGCCGACGATATGAGGTAAGGCTCTATCCCCATGTCGAGAAGCCTCGTTACAGTGCCGACCGCGTCGTTGGTATGTATGGTGGATATGACAAGATGACCGGTAAGCGCCGCGTGTATGGCTATCTCGGCCGTTTCCTTGTCGCGTATCTCTCCTATCATCACGATGTCCGGGTCCTGCCTCAGGATATGGCGAAGCGCCCCGGCGAATGTAACGCCGGCCTTTGGATTGACCTGCACCTGATTGATCCTTTTCAGATGATATTCGACAGGGTCCTCCACGGTAACAAGGTTTTTGTCCATCGTATTGAGGATGTTCATCAGGGTGTAGGCCGTTGTCGTCTTACCCGAGCCGGTCGGGCCTGTAAGCAGCATCAAACCGAACGGCCTTTTCATAACACGCGAGAGCACGTCAAGGGTCTCGGGAAAGGGCGTGAGGTGGTTCAAATCCAATATCATGGCCGATTTATCAAGAAGCCTTAAAACGGCCTTTTCGCCGAATATCGTGGGGAGCGTCGAAAGCCGGATGTCTATGTCCCTGCCGCCGATCTTCGACAAGAACCTTCCATCCTGCGGTACGCGCTTTTCCGCGATGTTCACGTCTCCGAGTATCTTTATCCTCGATATTATCGCCGGGTGGAGCTTCAAGGGCAGGTTGATGGACTCGTGCAAAAGCCCGTCCACGCGCAGGCGCACCCGGAGCGTGTCCTCGTCAGGCTCTATGTGTATGTCGGATGCGTTCTCCATGACGGCGCGGGCGATAAGGAGGTCTACAAGCTGAATAACGGACGCCTCGGCCGCGATCTTCTCAAGCTTTTCAGGCAGGTCCTCCTCGCCCTTCAAAAGCTCAAGCCCGGACGCCTGCACCCGTTTTATCATGTCCTCAAGGGAGACCTCCATCGCGTAATAGATGTTGATGGCCCTTCCAATCTCGGCCTCGGTGGACACTAACGGCTTTATCTGAAGTCCGGTTATGCGCCTCAGCTCGTCTATGGCAAAGACGTTCAATGGGTCGAGCATGGCGACGTTCAAGATGTCGGCCTCGACCGACACCGGTATGACCATATAGCGCCTTGCGACCGATTCGGGTATGAGTTTTACGGTCTTCGTCGGAACAGTTATGGTGGAGAGCATTACGAAGGGAAGCCGGTATTGATCCGCGAGCGCGGCCGCGATGTCTTTTTCCGTCGCATACCCGAGCTTGACGATGACGTTCCCGACCCTCGTATTGGTGCGCTTGCCCACGACAAGCGCCTCGTCGAGCTGTCCGGGCGTCAGGACGCGCTTTTCAACGAGTATCTCGCCGAGTGGTTTGACCTTCCTGATTACGGCCATGCGTTGAGACTCCTTATGGAAGAAACAGGGTATGCGCGAATCTGATGCGTCTTATGGAAGGTTATAATATGGGGCGGAAGGTTGTCAAAGGTTTTTTACTATGACTTGCATCTTGAGCAATCGGTCGTAGCAAAAAACAGAGGATGGAGCAATGGAAAAATCCCTTCCGGATTATTCCCATTGTCAAATCGGACTTTTTATGGTATCTTATTCGGACAGGAGATAAAATAATGAAGATTGCCGAAGACATCAGACCGATTACATACCTTAAGTCGAAAGCGGCCGATCTGCTTATCCAGATTAACGATACGCACAGACCGGTCATCATAACGCAAAACGGCGAGCCGCGCGCCGTCTTGCAAGACCCTCTTTCCTATGAACGCATGAGGGCTGCTATCGGCATAATGCGTCTCCTTTCGCAGGGAGAAAAAGACATACGGCTTGGAAAGACTTCGGAGCAAGACGACGTCTTTAACCGTTTAAGAGATAAACTCAAAGCCAAAAAAAGAGCCGGCGGCTAATGAGCAACTATGCCGTCAGATGGACATCTGCGGCAAGGGCTGATTTGGAGGCCATCATCGGCTTTATCGCCGAAGACAGTCCTGATGCGGCGCTCCACATTTTAGAAAAACTCCGGAAAAAGGCCCTTGACCTGAATAACATGCCCAAAAGAGGCAGGCTCGTCCCGGAACTCAAGGCGCAAGGCATAATCATTTATCGGGAACTAATCCTTGCTCCATGGCGGATTATTTACAAAATAACCGACAAGACCGTTTACGTGCTTGCCGTCCTTGATTCCCGCCGCAATCTTGAAGACATACTTCTCGACAGATTCGTTGATTAAGGTTA
>JACRCE010000081.1 GCA_016213015.1 Deltaproteobacteria bacterium
ATGAAAGCGTGTTCCTTGGCAAATTCCTTCGTGCAACAAAGTGGTGCTGGGCGCGGCAATCTCTAAGTTGTTGATTTCCTTGAAGACGAGATTCTACGCTGCGCGAGAATGACGGGTCGGCGAATTAATCAGAGCTTCCTTGATCGGAAGCTCTCCCTAAGACATTCTCTGCCCCCTAAGCCGTTATTTCGCTCGTTCTTCTTTTTCATTTGCTTTGGGACGCTTTCCTCTCCCTTCCCCCTATAGTCCGTAGTCAAGCGGCTTCCCCTTGCAAAGGGATTGAGCTTGTGTTACAAATTAAAGTTCGCATACGATTTTCAATATATCCGGCGAACGGCCGGATATATAAAAACCATGATAAAAGGAGGGCGATGAAGATGGCATTGAAGGGGATGTTCTCGAAACGCTGTTTGGCGACGTTGGCTGTAGGGGCGGTCATGGCTACCATAGGAGGCTCAAGCGCTTTTGCCGGAGAGGGCGGCGCCCATTGGACTTATGAAGGCGAGCACGGCCCGGCGCATTGGGGGCACATCTCAAAGGAGTACGCGGCCTGCTCGGAGGGAAAAAACCAGTCGCCCGTGAACATCGCGAGCGTCGGCGTGGCCGAACTCAAAGACCTCGAATTCAGCTACAAGGCATCGAAGTTGAATATCGTCAACAACGGCCACACGGTGCAGGCCGACTACGACGCGGGAAGCTCCATCAAGGTAAACGGCATTGACTACCAGCTCCTTCAGTTCCACTTTCACGGCCCGAGCGAGCATACTGTAAACGGCAAGCCGTATCCGCTTGAGAATCACTTTGTCCATAAGAGCGCCAAGGGCGAGCTTGCCGTAATCGGCGTTCTCATCGAGGAAGGCGCTGAAAACGCCGCGTTCAAGGGCATCTGGGCAAGCCTGCCGAAAAAATCAGGGGATAAGAAGGCGTCCGACGTCTCCTACAGCGCAATCGACCTTATGCCTAAGTCAAAGGCATATTCAACCTATCCTGGTTCGCTTACCACCCCGCCATGTTCGGAAGGGGTTACATGGCTTGTATTGAACGAGCCTATACAGATGTCAAAGGCCCAGATAGAGGAAATCAAGGCCATCATAAAGGACAACAACCGTCCGGTCCAGCCTATAAACACGAGAAAGATAAGCACAAAGGCGCCGGCGAAGAAGTAACTATCAAAGAAGCGTCATTAAAAAGAGCCGCCCGCGTCATGTGGGCGGCTCTTTTTGGTTGTTAACGCAGGGAGAGCCATGAACAAACCATTTATATTTGCGCTGCTGACCGCCGTTGTCTGGGGGCTTGCGCCGGCCTTTGAGAAGATGGGGCTTGACGGCAAGATCGACCCGTTCATCGGCGTGGTCATACGCACCATCCCGATAGCGCTCATAACGTTCGTTGCGCTTTTTTTCATGGGCAGGGCGCATGAGATTGTACGCATTGACCTGAAAAGCGCCTTGCTTGTCGCAACCGGCGGGATACTCGCCGGGCTTGTGGGACAGTTTCTCTTCTACTCGGCGCTCAAGTCCGGCGAGGCGTCGGTCGTCGTGCCGGTCGCCGCTGTTTATCCGCTCATAGCACTCGTAGTCTCGATCGTTTTTCTCGGCGAGGCGATAACATGGCAAAAGGCCGTCGGCGCTACGCTCGTCGCCGGAGGGGTGATGTTGTTAAGGTAGGAAAGTCCGGTTGCCAAGCCTTGATTTAAGCTCCATTGCCCGCATGATGTCCCTTGTAGAGAGCATGCCCACGAGCGCGCCGGTCGCCTCCATGACCGGGAAGCGGCCCGCCTCCGAGGATTGAAGTTTTTCAAACACGTCGGTTGCCGCCTCCCCCGGGGCAAGCGTATCAACCGGGGTGAGTCTCAGCATGACCTCGGAAACCGTTGTCCTTGCCCAGAGATTCTTGTCAACCCCGCGCACCGTATTGAGCGTTATGATGCCGACGGTCTCCGAGCCGGTCGTTACCGGAAAGCTCATGAATCGGTATTTGAAAAAATAATGCTCCACCAACTCTTCGATGGTCAGTTTTGCGTCAACGGTAACGACCTCTTTTGTCATGATGTCCCTTACCTTCAGACCTTCAAGGGCGTGCCGCATGACGAGCTGTTGATAGCTCCCCTGCGCAGCCTGACGCAGGAACACGCCGATGAATACGGACCAGAGTCCGAAGGCGTTTCCTGAAAGAGCCTGTATGACGCCGACGACTATGAGAAACATGGCAAAGCCCTTGCCTATCGCGCTTGCCACCCTCGTGGCGGTCTCCATGTTTCCGGTCTTTGCCCACCAAACGGCGCGCAAGACCCTGCCGCCGTCAAGAGGAAAGCCGGGTATCATGTTGAAGATCAACAGCGCAACGTTCACCATGGCAAGATAGCCTGTAACCGCGACGATTGCCGGGTATTCACCAGCGTTAATCACCATTGAGGCCGCCTTGAACAGCACGGCGAGAGCGGCGCTTGCCAAAGGCCCTGCCACGGCTATCTTGAACTCGACGCCGGGCGAGGTCGGCTCTTTTGACAGTTTGGCGACCCCCCCGAATATGAAAAGGGTAATCTCTTTTACGCCTACCCCAAGCAGGTTCGATACATAAGAATGGGCTATCTCGTGCACAAGGACGCAGACGAACAGGAGCAGTGACGACAACGCGCCCATCACGATATACGCGCCCCTGCCAAACCCCGGATGATTATACGGGAAATAGCCTTGCGCAAGACTCCACGCGAAGAGCACGAACACTAAAAACCACGTATAATCAATGGTAATCCTAATGCCGAGTATCTTAAACAGTCTTATTCCGCTCATCAAAGCCTCCCACGCCTCAATCCGCTGATACTTATTATACCTTACTATAGGCCGCAGGGCAGTCCCATGCAACCTGTTTTTTGCACGAGACGGCTTTGTTCTTTAGTTGTTTTTTATCGCTGAAAAAATTATTGCCGCTGTGTCTTTAGTCACGTCGCTGATCTATGCGTTAGTGTTAAGGAAGCTCTGATTAATTCGCCGACCCGTCATTCTCGCGCAACGTAGAATCTCGTCTTCAAGGAAATCAACAACTTAGAGATTGCCGCGCCGCGAAAGCGCGGCTCGCAATGACAAAATAAGAATTAATCAGAGGTTCCTTAGCTTAAATTATCAACGAATGCTTTTCCGATTAATTTATAAAAATATGAAAAATCGGCAATTAAAAGATGAGCTTGACAACCCCTGCTTGAATTTGTAGCATGTCTGGGATGCTAAACGTTAATAGAATATCATGGAAAGATACCGAGGCAGCCCATGAAGATACTCTTTATAAAACCGAGGCTTTCGTCTAATACGCTTGGAGGGATGGATTACTCCATTTGCGAGCCTCTGGAGTTTGAGACATTGGCCGCGGGGCTTCCTGACCACGATATAAGGATACTTGATCTGCGTTTCGATTCCGACCTCAAGGGACAGATAGAGCGTTTCAAGCCGGATATGGTTGGAACCACGAGCATGTCCGTAAACGTGTACGCGGCCCGCGATATTCTAAGGAAGGTTAAGTCTATCGACCCCGCCATAACGACGATCGTCGGCGGTTATCACGCCACGGTCGCTCCCGAGGATTTCGCGGAACCGTATATCGACGCGATAGTCATAGGCCAGGGGGTAGACGCCTTGCGCGACGCGGTGCGAGCGCTTGAGGCTGGCCGGAGCCTCGAATCGGTTCACGGACTTGCGATACCGGCCGGGCCGGGCGTGGTCAAGCGGACGGCCAAACGCAACAAGGTATTCGACCTCGACTCACAGCCGATTCCGGTGCGGACATTCAACCCTCATCACCGGAAATATTACTTCTGCGAGTACTGGCAGCCGTGCGCCATCATGCGCGCTTCCATCGGCTGCCACGCAAGATGCAGCTTTTGCGCCCTGTGGGACTTAACCGACGGCAAGTATCTGACCCATACCGTAAACCGCGTGGTTGATGAAATCCAGAGCATCCCCGAAAAGTACGTATTTTTCAACGACGATAACTTTATGCCGAGGGGACACGAAAAAAGGGTCATTGAGATAAGAGACGAGATACTCCGGCGCGGCATTGATAAGGAATATTATTTCTCGACCCGCACGGATATGGTCTTGGCCCGTCCCGATATAATCGAAAAATGGGTTGACGCGGGCTTGAGGCGCGTCTTTTTCGGGCTTGAGGCCAACGATAACGACAGACTAAAGTCGTTAAATAAAGGGCTGTCCGAGGATATAAACTTGAAGGCGATAAAGATATGCCACGCTAACGGCATAGCCATAACCGGATGTTTCATCGTAGATCCAAGCTTCACCAGAGAGGATTTCTTGCGCCTTACCGAGTATGCGGCGCGGATCAACCTGAACATCGTCGCCTTTTTAGTGCTCACGCCGCACCCCGGCACCATCCTTCATGCCGTCAGGCGCCACGAGATAATCCATCCGAATTACGAACTGTGGGACCACATGCACTCCGTCTTTAAAACCAACCTGCCTGAAAAAGAGTTCTACAGAGAGTACGCCAAGCTGTGGATGCGCTCCTATACGCCGATGACGTGGGACGGGGCAAAACGCGCGGGCCGCATGTTGAGGCTTTCGTCCGCCGCTCAAAAACTGCACCTGTGTCGCACGGTCGTAAGCATATTCCCGAAGATAGCGCTCGGTGCGGCGGGGCACGGCGCGAATGCGGCGGCCAACTGGATGAACTGGGCGCTTGGCAGGAAGATAGAACGGGTTGAGCGGGGGCGCTCACATCCGCTGCTGCCTTCTCTAAGGCCGGAGAGCCTTGCGCTTCTGACCGAAGAAAATATGAATACGGAATACTTTGACGACGAAAAGAAGAGGCTTATTTCAAACGCCAGAGAGATGGATAAGAATATAAAACCTGCAGCCGCATTTTAGTCCTATGAATATAAAGATAATAGAACCTTCATCCTACGGCATGGACGGCAAACTCATCCGCAATCCAAGGATGTGGATAACGGGATTGACCGCCATACACCTTGCCGCCTTGACGCCGGATTCGCACAACGTCTCCGTGTGCAATGAGATAATAGACCGAATAGACTTCGACGAAGACGTTGACGTGGCAGCCCTGAGCGCCATGGGTCCTCAAATATTCCGTGCCATTGAGATAGCGGGAGAATTCAGAAAAAGGGGCGTAAAAGTTATCATCGGCGGATACCAGGCCTCTTTCTCGCAGGACTTCGTCGATCCGCACGTGGATTCCATAATCGTAGGCGAGGCCGAGACCGTTTGGGCAAAGGCGTTAGACGACGTCCAAGCCGGTTCACTTAAAAGGAGGTACTACGGCTCTCTTGCCCCGCTTGAGGCCCTCCCTGCGCCGCGATACGACCTTCTCGACCGCAAACGCAACTCTCCGCTGTATCCCGTGGAAGCGACACGCGGGTGCGCCAACTCCTGCAACTACTGTTCGGTCGCTCAGAGATACCGCACATCCTACCGCACGCATCCCGTTCCCGACGTTATCAGGAACATTGAGATAATCAAATCCTTCGGCATCCGAAACTTATTCTTCGTAGACAATAACCTCACTGGCGACGTTGAATACGCCAAAAGCCTGTTTAAGGCGATGAGGCCGCTGAAGATGCGATGGACAAGCCAGGTTACCGTGGATATGGCCGAAGACCCTGAACTTTTGGATTTAGCAAGATCCAGCGGATGTATATCCGTGTCAATCGGCTTCGAAAGCATCAATCAGGAAAGCCTTAAGAGCGTTGGAAAGGGCTTTAACAGAGTAGATGCTTACCGCCGCATCATCCGAGAGATAAGGCGGCGCGGGATACACGTCAATGCCCTTATCATGTTTGGGTTTGACGAGGACAAAGAGGATATCTTCATTAACACGGCTGACTTCTTTCACGCTGCCGGGGTTTCGCTCCTAGATTGTTTCATAGTTTTGCCGACGCCGGGCACGCCGCTGTTTGACAGGCTTAAGCGTGATGGGCGGATACTAACCGAGGATTACCGTGAATACGACGTGACAAACGTGGTATTCCAACCCGCCATGATGTCTCAAGAGGCGCTCAAAGACGGCCTCTGGGCTGCGTTAAGGAGATTTTACGGTTATCCGAAGATAGTAAATAGATTGGCGCGCAACCTGAGTGTAAATCTGGTGTCGTGGGGCAGCGCCGCAGCGCTAAATATTCTGTACCGCAGGATGGTATACGGCAACAACCATAAACACCCGAATATCTGGCATGCGCCTTACGTCGAGAAAGACTGAGAGAATTCCCGTTCTGAAACAAGAGGATTTTTCCCGCGTTTGAACCGAATGATCAAACTCATCCATACATTGGCCCAGATCGCAGGCATTACCGCGGGCAACCTCTGGAGACACTTCGTTTACGGACGGGACCGGCTGAGGCCCGTGTACGCGATATATGAGATGACTTACGCGTGCAATATGAACTGCACTTATTGCGACGACGGCGCGGGCAATTCGTATCCGGATCAAATCGACAAATCGCGCCCGCTGGAGCTTGCAGACGCAAAGCGGATGTTGGGGCTTCTCCGGCGCGAGCTGCCCGCCATATACCTGTGCGGCGGAGAACCCACGATTCATCCGGATTTCCTTTCAATACTGGCCGAGATAGACCGCCTTGGTTTTTACCCCGTTCTTATGAATACCAACGGTCTTATGCTGCCCAGACTCCTTGAGCGCGATCCGGACATGTTCAGGCGCATAGACATACTTATAATAAGCATGGATTCAACCGATCCAAACGTGCTGGACCGCCTCTACAGGTCGAAAAAAGGCGACGGGCAGCGCGTCATAGACGTTATAAAGGCGTACAAAAAAACGATACATGGTTCAGGCTGTAAGGTGGTGATAAACTGCGTTATCACCGACGAGACGATAGATGACGCCATGAAGGTCATGAACTTTTGCGTTGATGAGGATATCGCGTTCGCCCCGGTGCCGGCCAATCGAGGGAAAGGACTCATGCATCGTTTTCAGGAGATCAGGGGATATGGAGCGCTCGTTGAAAAGATGTTGAGCGATAGAGGGCCGCGCCTGTTTGGAAGCAGTAAGGTCTTTCAGATACTCATGCGCTTCAAGAGCTTCGAATGCCATCCCGCGCTGCGCCTGCACATCACGCCTGATGGAATGATACCGTGGCCCTGCCAGAGCGACCATAGTTTCAAACTGAGCGTTCTTGATTACGAATCACTGGATGCGCTGCTCATCGACGCCGAAAAACGACATCCGGTGCAGGGACAGGGACTACGCTGCAAAAGCCCTTGTTATCTCGTGCAAAACGTAAGCACGCACGTCTATCTGAGAAACCCGCTTCTCCTGACCGTTGACGCCGTACGCGACCTGTTGATTAAGGGAAGGTCTGATTAATTCCCTTTTCTGTCATTGCGAGC
>JACRCE010000080.1 GCA_016213015.1 Deltaproteobacteria bacterium
ACCAACGGATAGCCGATCATCTGGTCTCTGAACTTAAAATGGAGACCGGCGTCGACCTCGCCGGAGATGCGGCCGCCATGATACGGATCAAGGGTATCGCTGAAAGGGCCAAGATGGAGTTGAGCGAAAGCGAGGTTGCGGCCATAGACGTGCCCTTTACCAATGATAACGGCGAACAGGGGCGTTTTGAGACCTTTCTTACAAGGGGCGGGCTTGAGGAATTGACGTCCGATCTCCTCCGCAGGATGATTGAACCGACGGAGAAGGCGCTCAAATATGCCGGACTCGAACCATCGGAGATAGACCGCGTTTTGTTGGTCGGCGGCTCGACAAGGATGCCTCAGGTCAGGCGGCTTTTAAGGGAGCTTATGGGAAAGGAACCTTGCGTCGATATCAATCCGGACGAGGTCGTGGCCATGGGCGCGGCCATCCAAGCCGGCATCCTGACCGGACAGATCAAGGGAAAGATATTGATAGACGTGATACCCATCTCGCTCGGCATCGAGGCCGAAGGGGGCGTCTTTGCTAAGATCATGGAAAAAAACACGACGATTCCAGCGTCAAGAAGCCGTATCTTCACCAATTCAACGGATGATCAGGGGGCGATGAGCATCCATGTGCTCCAGGGCGAAAGGGCCTGTGCCGCAAGCAACATGACCCTCGCCAGATTCGACCTCTGCGGCATCTCGACGGGCCATAGGGGCGACGCCCTTGTAGAGGTAAGATTCGATATCAACGCGGACGGCATCCTCAATGTGTCGGCAAAAGACCTTCATACGGAAATCTCAAGCGCCCTGCGCGTGTCCCCCATGTTTTACGGGCTGACGGGCGATGAGATTGATCGCATGAAGAACGAGGCCGAAGACTGCATGGAGAAAGACCGTGCCGAGTGTGAGCGGGCAAAGGCCGTCGTAGAGGCCAGAAACATGATTTCGGCGGCAAGAAGGTTCGCTGATGAATTGGGGCGGCCCGGCTCAAGAAAAGCGCGTGTGAAGGCGCTTATAAAGGAGATAAACGCCTCTATCCTGAAGGTGGAGTCCGCCCTGACGAGGAGCGACCGGGCATTGACGGAAGCGATGACCGATGAACTCGAAAGACGGATCAAGAAGCTCTACCTAACCGTTTCCGGAGATTTTCAGCACGCTAATAATAGAGGGAGCACAGATGGTGCGCGGTATCCCGCCCAAGACGGTATTGGATAAATTGAGGGGAGCGGCCGAAGTCCCGGCCGCTGATATTCCCGCAAAATGGCATGGCCCTGTTGCGCCCTCCAAGCGGCCCAGAAAATGGGTCTACGAAACAAGGCCGATCTTCAAAAGATTGATGAAAGAACCGCTCATAGACGTCTTCAAGGAGGCTTCCGAGGTGCGGATCATCATCGACCTTGGAAGTTTCAGCCGGGGAGAGGTGGATATTGACATAAAGACCGACAGATACGTTATTACCGCCGTGTGCGGAAAAGAGACGTTCAAGGAGGAGATACTTCTTCCTAATGACGTAGATACGGTCAACACACAAGAGAATTTTAGAAACGGGATATTGGAGTTGGTCCTTCCAAGGAAAAAAAGCCCGGAAAGCGAGAACAAGCCTTGAGTTACACTGGGGCGATAAAAGAAACGCCGCGTATCCTTGTCATCGACGATGAAAAGGACGTGTGTATCTTCCTTGAGGATGTCCTCGATGAAGACGGCTATGATGTATTGACGGCCCTGTCCGTTGAAGAAGGCGTTAAGGCCGTATCTTCGATGCGGCCGGATATCGTCCTTATAGACAAGAACATGCATGCGGAAAACGGCATTGACGTTCTGGCGAGGATAAAAGCTATTGACGAAAACATCGTTGTCATCGTAATGACCGGTTATGGGACAATGGAGAGCGCAAGACGCGCCATGGAGCTTGGCGCCTTTGATTATATAACCAAGCCTTTTGACCTTGATTGCGTCAAGACGGTCATCAAAAACAGCCTGCGCGGAAGGACTAAAACGTCTGTTTAGCAAAAATACCGCGCCGCTTAAAACCCTCATAAAAAATGAGAAAGCTGCTTTACTGTCCTATCATACATATGAGCGCGGATTTGGGAAGCCTTGCCCGCGAAGCGGCAAAGAGGGGCGCGGCTGGTCTCGGTGAAGAGCTTTGGAAAAGGCATCAGGAAACGATAAGGGGTTTTTGGCGGGCGGTGGAGATATATTTTGATTCCATCGAGGCCGCCGGGTTCAATGTTTATCAGGATGGGATGGCGGCCGACGGCGAGATGGGTAAAAAGATTATTGAAGAAGGGATTAAAAGCGGCAGCAAGAACTTCGAGATAATATCAAGCCTCCTTAAAAAAGGAGCGGTCCTTGTCAAAACCGAGGATCTCAATCTCCTTAGGTTGGAGGTTGACCGGCTCATTAAGATAAGCAAGGCTGAAACAATGATCGGAAAAGTCGCCGCGTATCTTGAATACATATTGACGAAAAATAGTCTCCTGAGGAGAAGAGACGAGTTCATGGCCCGGAGGATAAACGAGACCTTGGAAGACGGGCAAACAGGCATCCTCTTCGTTGGCGCATACCATGACGCCGCTCGTTGGCTTGCAAGCGATGTCTCGGTGAAGGAAGTGAAGGATAGGAAAAAGGTCGCGGATTATCAGAGACAATTCCCTTTATGGGAAAGGAAGAAAAAAGAAGTAGAAGGACTCTCCGACTACCTCGTATCTCCCGTGGAATTAACCCTCACCTAAGGAAGCTCTATCGGCTTTCTATGCCGGTCTTGTGCGAAAAGCGCATTTCGGAAAATTAACCGCCAATTATCTCGTTAAGCCCTTCAGTTATCTGTTGTAGTTCTTCGTGCGTCACCTTGCCAATCTTTTTACCCAGCCGCTCGACGGAAAGAGTTCTGATCTGACTTATCTTCACCCACGAACGTTTCGGAAAATTAGGGTTTTTAAGCTCAAGCGTCAGAGGAAATCCAGCCTTCTGAGGCTGGCTGGTCAAGGCTGCGGCAATAACCGTTCCAGACCGTTCATTAAAAATCTCCTGACTGAGTATAAGCACAGGACGCAGCCCCGCCTGCTCTTGTCCTTTAACCGGATTCAGGTCTGCCCAAATTATATCGCCTCTCAATAGTCGGGCCATTCACTCAGCTCCGCTGTAAAACCCTCTTCCGCCATTGCTATTTCAAATTTTGGGTCAAGTTTGGCGCATTCTCTGGCAAGTCGGCCGTGTTCCGCCTGTTCAAGTTTTTCCTGAACAGCTATCTGAATGGCCTTACTGCGGCTTGGGAATACATGAGTTTTAACCAAGCGGTCAAGTTTGGCAAGAACCTGTTCATCCATACTAATGGCTATTTTTGCGGTGCTCATTTTTTCTACCTCCGGTATTACTATATATCATACCATGTTTTTCTGCAAGCATTTTAAGGTAAGCAGGCGCGACTTATTGATGCCGCCCTAATAGACGAAAAAACCAATAAAAAACGCCCCACCTTGGAAGGTGAGGCGTTAACAAGCCCAGACGTGTGTTCGTCTGAGCGTCCAGTCTGGCTCCCAGGGAGGGATTCGAACCCCCGACATGGTGATTAACAGTCACCCGCTCTGCCGGCTGAGCTACCCGGGAATAAGGCCATTGCTTATTGACAATGGCGGTTGATAACAATCGCTTATTCTAATATCTTTTTCGGACTCAAGTCAAGCACTTTAAGGCGCTCGTTTTTTATTGGCATTTACCGCAAATATGTTAGAATCGTGCGGTCTCGAAAAATCGTCGCCGGTTGAATGCCCCTCGCCTAATCCACTTCTCGTTAGGGAAAAGGTCCAGGGTTTTGTGTCATGGTGTGAAGGGCAACACATAGCAATCGTCAGTCAGCATGCTTATTCCCAATCAAAAGTTTTTTGGCTTACCTTTTTTACAAAAAAGGTAAGTGCCGAGCTGCGGCAAATGTGCTAAAATATTGTTGACGACCCGTATATGGCACGGCAAAGCCAAGAAGGTATAAATGAACGCGCATGACTTTGAGAAAGAGTTAAGGATTCACATAGAGGCGCGGTATCCGATTATCTGGCTCGTCTCCTTCGAGGAGCGCCGGGTCGAAAAGATAGTCGAGAACCTGTGCGAGTCCATGAAATTTCAGTTCTGGGGCTGGTCGGTTTCGCGCGGCCTTTACGGAGGAGAAAAGAAAAAACGCGAGGTGATGGGCAAGGAAAAGATTCTCACCACCATCGAGGAAAAACTCGCCAAGGGAGAAGACGTAAACAACCTCTTTCTGCTTAAAGACATTGCCGGGTACTTCGGCTCCCATGAGTTCCTGAGAAGATTCCGGGACCTGCCGTTGATACTCGACGAGCACAGGGCGATAAACGGCATCTGCATACTCTCTCCCACGTTGAGCGAGATTCCTCCTGAGCTTGAAGAGGATATAGTGGTGCTTGAGCTGTCGCTCCCGGACTATGAAGAGATAGCTGAGATGGTCTCAAGGACTTATGGACACTTGATGCCGGAGACGTGGCACGCCTCGACACGCTCCATACTGTACAAATCGCTTCAAGGCCTTTCCATGGACAACATAAGGCGCGTCATCAGGAAAGCGGTAAGCCTCAACAACGGCGCATTGAACGAGGACTGCATCTCGTACATACAAGACGAGAAACAGCAGATAATCAGAAAACAGCGCATACTCGACTACTATCCCCATAAAGAGACCATTGAGCACATCGGCGGCTTAAGCGAGATAAAAAAGTGGTTCATCGAAAGGGAGCACGTATTCCGTCTGAGCAGGGACAAGATAGAAACCCTCGGGCTTGACGTTCCAAAGGGGCTTTTACTCATAGGCGTTCCCGGTTCCGGCAAAAGCCTTTGTTGCAAGGCGCTTGCCGGCATATGGAACCTGCCGCTCCTGAGGATGGACGTGGGAAGGCTTTTCGGCTCGACCGTGGGAGAGTCGGAAAAGAACATCAGGCGCTGTATTCAGCTTGCCGAGGCCGTCAGCCCGTGCATACTCTGGATAGACGAGATCGACAAGGCATTCGGCGGCATAGGCGGGTATCAGGGCGATTCCGGCACTCAGCTTCGCGTGTTCGGCACCTTCATAACGTGGCTTCAGGAAAAGGAACAGCCGGTCTTCGTAATCTCAACGGCCAACGAGCCGAAAAACCTTCCGCCCGAACTCTGGAGAAAGGGCCGGTACGACGAGGTCTTTTTCGTGGACCTTCCGAGCGAGGAGGAGCGGGAGGAGATATTCAGGATTCACCTTGAAAGAAGGTTGCATAACATGAACCGCTTGAAGCTCAGGGAACTGGCGCAAAACTCCCAGGGCTTTACCGGCGCGGAAATAGAGCAGGCGGCAAAGGACGCGGTCGTAACGACCTTCAACAAGATACATGAGACAGGAGACGCAAGGGCCGTTGACGAGGCCGTCGAAGGGCTTTTATCCCTTGACGTAACGCAGGAGACGCTCCTTGCCTCCATAAGAAAGATAACGCCGCTTTCAGTCCTGAAAAAGGAGGAGATAGAGCAGCTTCGCGCATGGAGCCACCAAAGGGCGCGTCCGGCCTCCAAGTCCCTGTTCCTCCAGCGCGCCGAGATACTCACGGACACGGAAAAGCGCAACATCGCCATACACGAGGCCGGGCATTGCATCCTGATGTGGATAAACTTCAAGACCACCCCGGCCTTCATCAGCGTGGACAATTACAAGAACTACAGCGCCTATATCCCGCTTGACGAGGCCATACGCACCACCTTCACGAGAACGGACCTCGAAAAAGAAATAGGCGTCATACTCGGCGGCATGGTGGCCGAGGAGGAGATATGCGGAAACGAGGCCAAGACCGTGGGCGCGTCCCATGACCTCATACAGGCCACAGGCATAGCGAAAAAGATGGTGGTCGAGTACGGCTTCGGCGACATAATGAGAAACAAAAGCCTTATAGTGCTTCAGGACTACGCGCTCACCTCAGGCACCGACGTGCTCGACGACATACAGAAGATATTGGATAACGCCAAGGAATCGACGGCGGCCATCGTCTCGCGCAACAAGCAGGCGCTCTTCAAGCTTGTGGACGCCCTTAAAGAAAGTATCTTGATGAACGGAGACGCGCTTGCGAAGTTTTTCAAGGACAACCCAGTGCAATAATAAGGAGGCCGCATGTCCTTCTATACGATGATAAAGACGGAAATGACAATCAAGAAGTATCTCGTCTGCGCCCTTGAGGAGATGAAAAAACGCGGAGAGATAACGAGCTTCATACAGAACGAGAAAAAAGAGACCATCGAGGTCGACAGGGACGGCGACATCCTGAACATCGTCATGGCAAAGACCGGCAACGCCGAGGTGAACGGCGACAACCGCGTCGTGCACAGGTTCTCCAACAGGCTAAAGCAGTTCTATGCCTACGAGTCCATAAAGGACAACCTGCCGCTGGACTTTGAAATAGCCAAGGAGACCGAGACCGGCGGAGAGATACAGATACTGCTGAAGGGCTGAAAGGCCGTGAACCGTGACCGTGAACCGTAACCGTAAAGGATTTGTTTTTACACGGTTTATGGTATTCACACGGCCTCATCACGGTCTCTATGAGGAGCGCTAATGGACAGACAGATACGGATACGCATTACGCCGGACGGCAAAGTCGAGATAGACTCGACCGTGTTCAAGGACTGCAAGGAGGTGGCCGAACATCTCTCAAAGCGCCTTGGCAAGGTTGAAAACTTCGTCGAAAAGGACGCAACCGATACCGTCGTCAGGGTGAAGATAGAGGAGACCAAATGAGGAGCGGGTACAGTCCGGTGCTCATCAACATGCACGCCGTCATACCGGCATCGAGGGTCAACGGCCCTGGACGGCGCACCGTGGCCTTCTTTCAAGGGTGCCAGAGGCGCTGTCCCGGCTGCTTCAATCCAGACACCCATTCCATGGAGACGCGGGAGTTGTATGCCCCCGATGAGGTCTTTGTAAGGCATCTAAGACCCGGGGTCGAGGGGATCACCGTCAGCGGCGGAGAGCCTTTCCTTCAGCCGGTGGCGCTTGGAGAACTCCTCAAGATTGCGCGGCGCAACTACTCGCTTTCAACCGTAGTATACACCGGCTACGCCTACGATGATCTCTGCGCCATGCCCGAGTGCGTCAGCGCGCTTCAATACGTTGACGTGCTCATCGACTGCGCCTATATCGAAGGCATGAAAGAGATGACTCTTTTGGCGCGCGGCTCCACCAATCAGAACTTCTTTTTTCTGAGCGACAGATACAGCGTCGCCGATTTTTACATGCCCGGCAAGGCCGAGATAGTCATAGGCGCGGACGGCTTAATAACCGGAACCGGTTTCAGCCGCCTCATGCGGCCGCAATGAATACCCGGGCAACGCTTCGCGTCACAAAAGCACGTTGTTTAAGAAATTCCCTCGTTGGGCAAAGCGGCGCCCTGCTCTACAATAAATGACGACGAAGATCGAGGACGCGCGATACGCATTACAGACGATGAAGGAGACCCCGGCTACTCCGGAGCGCGTCCGCATATTGGACGCCGTCAGGTCGCTCCCTCAGACGCCGGACTGTTTCGGCCTTTACAAGACAGGCTATGAACTGATCCATAGGATCGAAGACGCAAACGAAAGAAACATCGCCATACTCGACTTTCATAGGCTCCTGCCTTTAACCGAAGCCTTCCTGCAACTATACTCAGAGACATGCCTTATCGCCATCGCGGCGGCTGACGCATTGCCTGAGGCGCATCACAGAACGACCGAACTGTTGCGCCTTGCCAAGGGCCTGCCGACGACGCGCGCCTTTCACGGACACCGCATCCACGCATGGCGGCTCGCGCTCGACCTTCCCGACGCGCCGCGCTACGCCGAGCCCGACCTCCGCAAGATCGGCAAGGCGCTCCCAAAGGCCAACGATTACACCTTCTACAGGCGCTATACGCTCATGGGCGTTCTATCCCAGATGCCGCAGGATGAGGAGTATTGCGAGGTCTATCAGGAAGCCTTAGCCCTTGCCATCAGGGCGGTCGAGACCATCGCCGAGCCTTACTACAGAAAGTACGCCCTCATCTACGTCGCAAACGACCTATGGGCAAGGCCGGACAGACTTGAGCGGCTTGCCATGTACAAGGACGTAATCAGGCAGGCGCATGAGGCGGCAACGCTCCTTAGCGAGCCGCTCGCAAAGATGCACGCCCTCACCGACCTCCTGAAGACCGTGCCCAAGGAACATGAGTTTTTCGACGCGCTCCAAAGCCTCCTCGCGGAGAGCCTTTCATTCTTCACCGTCAAGAACTGGGTCAGGGACATAGACCCGGTTGACGTAGTGGACTACATACTCTCGGCAGAGGAACACGGCATAAGCGACAGCAAGCAACGCCGCTTCGACAGGGAAAAGTACGCGGCCATCCTGTCAAGGGAAGTCGAAAAAATCTCCGAGGCCGTGAGCGACATACGCCTTATAGAGACCCTTAAACCTTATAACCACGTCTGGGTGCAGCCAAGGCAGTTACGTGAGGCCGTGAAAAAAGCGGTTGATCGTCTTGAGGCATTGAAGGGCGCATACCACGGAAAAGAGGTCTGCCGCCCTGTCTTTGTCGCGGAGACGCACCCCGGAGGAGCGGGGCGTTTCATACATAAAAGAGAGACCGGCGCTGAGGAGTGCATCTCCATAGACCTCGGCGCCACCAACACGGTGATAATGAGAAAAAAAGGCTCTGCTCCGCCGGACTACCTTTTTCTTCCAGCGGTATCGAGGGTCTACGACGGGGTAAGCGTAATCCCGACGATATTGAGCGCCGAGACCAACGCCGTCGGGGCCGAGGTCGTCGAGGACTACCCGGTGATGAACATAAAGCAGATGCTGCTTGACCACAACCCTAACGGCGCCCGCCACATGGAGCGCTTCTTCCGACTGCTCTGGAGACACGTAAAAAAGGCCGCCTCAACCGGCGGCTGGTTCAGCCTCGGTCAGGGCGCCCCTGCGGACGTCGTTTACATGACGGTCCCGGTCGGGCATCAGGAGTACCGGAAAATCCTGAAGGAGATAGCGGAAAAGACCGCAAATGGCGTAAAGATAGAGTTCCTTGAGGAGCCGCTTGCCGCGGCGATAGGCTATCAGGTCGTGGAGCAGAGGGACAAGCTCATCATGGTAATCGATTTCGGCGGGTCAACGCTCAACACCATGTGCCTGCGCGTCAACGCCGATGAGGCGCACGTGGTGGCAAAGCCCGACAGGGCAAAACTGTTGGGCGGACGCGACATAGACGAATGGCTTGCCGAGCACCTTGCCTCAAAGGCCGGGATAACCGGCGTGACTCAGCACTTCAGATTTCTATCCGCCGCCGAGGAGATGAAGATTACGCTCTCAAAGGAGGGCGCAGCGCGCCTCTCATGGGAAGGAACGGATGCATATACCCTTACCCGCGCCGACTTCGAGCAGGTGCTCGAGGCACACGATTTTTACAAACTCGTTGACCGCGCCATATCCAACCTCCTTCGCCACGCTCAGAAGGTGGGCATAAAAAAAGAGGCGATAGAGGCCGTGCTTCTTACCGGCGGGTCTTCGCAGATACCGTCGTTCAAGGATAAGGTGGGTTCCCTGTTCCCGCTCCTCAGAGACTCCAACATGATATTCGACCACAGCCCGCTCTCGGCGGTGGCCCACGGCGCCGCGCTCTACGGCACGAGGGACATAACCGACAGGCATCTTGGAATGGCTTATGCAATTCGTTACGCGGTGAAGGACGGCGAGAAGGCATATTCATACTCCATCGTGCTGGAAAAGGGCGAACTTCTGCCGCTTGAAAAGACCTTCAGGCTTGCCCCGGCAATGAAACTCGGCACGCAAAAAGAGGCGTCCCTTGAGCTGTTCGAGGTGCCGGAGAGCCTCGTGTCCAGGGTCTGGGTGATCGAGGAAGGGATAGAGTATCTCAAACAGGAGTTCAAGCAGGTGAACGAGGGGTCATTGAACCCGTTGAAGACAATCACGCTCACGTTCAGGGAGCCGCTCAAGGACGAGTTCCATGCAACCTTCTCGATTGACGGCAACGGGCATCTGTCCGTCAAGTACGGCCAAGAAGTGGTTGACGCCGGGGTGAGACTACAGTAGGCAGGACAATACGGCTCACGTCCGCCGCACAATCCTCGCGTAAAGATCAGGCAGACTCTTTGTGAGTTTATCCGCGCCGGCGATGACCGCGTAATTTCCCCTGCCGAAAAGGCGCGGCAAGTACTCTCCGGCCTTGTCGTCAACCGTGAGACAAAACGGGATTATGCCGTCCCTTTGAGCCTCCTTGACGGCCATGCGCGTATCCTCTACGCCGTATCTGCCCTCATAAGCGTCAAGGTCGTTGGGTTTTCCGTCGGAGATGAGAAAAAGAAGCCTCACCCTTGAGGGTTGCCTATTCAATATACCGGCGGCGTGCCTTATGGCAGGCCCCATCCGTGTGCAGCTGAACGGGATGACGGAGCCGATCCTGCTCCTTACCGCGTCCACGTATCGTTCGTCAAAGCCCTTTATGTGATAAAAACAACAGCCTGACCGCGTCTTGCCGGAAAAGCCGTATATGGCGTGTGGGTCTTTGAGAGTCGCCATTGCTTCGCAAAGTATGACCAGCGTCTCTTTCTCGTGGTCGATTATCTTCTTGTCCTTTGCCCATGCGTCGGTTGACATGCTCAGGTCAACGAGGAACAGGGCCGATATGTCCCGTTCGTTTCTCGTATATGTCGCATAGAGCCTCTCCCCCGGACCGACCCCTGCCTCGATGTCCGATATGGCCTCTATAGCCGCGTCAAGGTCAATGAACTCTCCGTCAGTCTGGCGGCTTTTCAGACGCGCCGCGGGCGTGATCGCCTCAAACTTGCGAACGACCTCCCGAATTGCGTCTTTTTTATCCTTCAAAATTGCATTTGTTACGTCAAGGCCGCTCCGGGCGGCCTTGAACTCGCGCACCTTGGAAAAGTCCGGCCTGTATGAGCGACGTTGCCAGTCCCATTCCGGGTATGAAAAAATACGCCCCGTATCAAGTTCGCTTTCCTGAGCGGTGTCATTATAATCGTCTTTTTTCTCAAGCGCGGCGTCAAAGAAGGCGTTCGTAGACCTTTGCACCTCGGCTACAGTAAGCTCCTCCATCTCATCGGCCTTATCTCCGGCCTTGTCATCGGGGTCATCGTCAAAGGGACGCCTTACGTTCACGAAATCAGCCCATGACACTATCTTGTCGTATATGTTCAGTAAAAGACCCTGTTCGTTCTCCTTTTCGTCTATAGTCGTTTTGGTTACCGCGCGCCTGACGCGCTTGCCGTGCGCGCCCTTGTCATCCTTTATGTCCGGCCCATGCCTGTCCTCTTTGTCTTCCGAGGCCGCGCTTGTTGAGAGAGAGGCGCCTTTTATCCTTCCGGGTATGAGCCTGCCATAAGGCGTAAACGGAACCATTCCCCTGTAGCGGCCTAGCTCTGCCTTCCAGCGTTCCCTTAGCGCCTTTGCCAATGACATGCTTTCCTCTGAAGAATTGGAAAAAAACCCTCCGGCTCCGGTAAACGAGAGCTGTAAAAATTCCTCAACCTTCCATTCGATTGGACGAAGGAGTTCCTTCCCCGGTCGAGCAGGCAGAAGATGCCGGACGATATCGTCCCAATCCACAAGGAGTCCGGGAAAGTCGCTCCTCAAGAGCTCCATGAGTCTGGCGTTTTCCACTATCCAATAGACATCGGTCGTAAGATTGTCCCGCTCCAGCATTTCGCGGTTGAGCAAAGTGTGCTTGAGCGCGCCATGCTTGATTTGATATGACTGGAAAAAAAGAAGCAGTTTCGCAAGCGATGAATAACCCTTAACATTCGGCATACCGGTAAGCGAGATCGGAAAAAAGATGGTCTGGCCGTCGCTCCATCCCCAGCCGTGGTCAGGCAGGATGGCCGGATGCGCCATCTTGCCTACGATGCGCGAATACGGTCTGGGAGGCGCGTCGCCCTTAATGCAGGCGGTGAGCGCCTCCCTTCCCGTTATCATCGAGGCCATCAACTGAAAACGCCTCATGCACCCTTGCAGTTCGAATGGCGCGGACACGCCCAGCCGTTTCTTAAGGCGTCTCCTCCGCGCCAACCGCATCAGCGCGTCTATGCCTTTGCCTGCGAGATGTTCCATGGGATTAAAATACGGCTTCTATCATACCCTTCATTGCGGCCTGCAACTCGGCGTCGTCGGTGAGCGGCTTGACTATGGCCGCCTCGCACGCGGCCGTCGGAGATAGACCGTTTTTTATAAGCGTTGCCGCGTGAACAAGCAGCCGTGTGCTCGGCGACGCCTCAATCCCTGAATCCGCAAGAGCGCGCATCTTGCCTCCTATGGCCACAAGACGAGCGCACACGGCCCTGTCAAGGCCGCTTTCGCCGGCCACTATATCGGCCTCAACCGGCTCAGGCGGGTAATCGAACTCGATGGCCGCAAACCTCTGCCGTGTGCTCGGCTTCAAATCCTTGAGGATATGCTGGTATCCGGGGTTGTACGATATAACGAGCATGAAGTCGTCTGGCGCATGCAGCTCCTCGCCGGTCTTCTCTATCGTCAGTATCCTTCTGTCGTCCGAGAGAGGATGTATGATGACCGTGGTGTCCTTCCTCGCCTCCACCACCTCGTCGAGGTAGCATATCCCTCCCTGCCTAACGACCCTTGTCAGAGGCCCGTCAACCCAAACGGTCTCCCTTCCCTTTATAAGGTATCTGCCGACAAGGTCCGACGAGGTAAGGTCGTCGTGGCATGACACGGTATGCAACGGCAAACCCAGACGCGCCGCCATGTGCGAGACGAAGCGGGTCTTTCCGCAGCCGGTCGGGCCTTTTATGAGCATTGCCATCCTGCTTTTATAGGCCGCCTCAAAGACCTCTATCTCGCTAGCAGACGGGATATAAAAGGGCGCCTCGCCGGATAGAGCAGCAATACTTGCCGTTTTACCAGTCATGTCAATCCTCGATGAGCGCGGCGCCGGCCCTGTTCGGGAAGAAGAAGTCATACAGGTACACGACAAGCCCCACGGTAAAGGTTACGCCGAAAATGAGCCTCAGCCCGTAGAACAGCGTCATATGACTCTGCGTGTCCATGTACGACATGCCGAGGATGCGCTGCAGATAGACCTGCACTATGCCCGCGCCGGTGAGCGAGAGCGTTATGAGCGCCATTGAAACGGCCATTGTCCAGAAGGCGAATATTTCGGCCTTCTGATGCGTGGGCCCTATCTTTCTTATGTTCGGCACGGCGTAAGAGGCCATCGCGAGAACGATGACGGCATAAGCCCCGAAAAAGGCCAGGTGCCCGTGGCTTGCGGTTATCTGCGTGCCGTGGGTGTAGTAGTTTATCTGTGGAAGCGTATGCATGAAACCCCATACCCCTGCGCCGAGGAAGGACAGCACGGCCGCGCCGACCGTCCACAACGCCGCGGCCCTGTTGGGATGGTTCCTTGCGCGCTTGCCGACCATCTTAAACGAGAAGGCCACCATGGCCGCGAACGGGGCCACCTCGATGGCGGAGAACCACGCGCCCCACGTCTGCCAGAACGCGGGCGTTCCGATCCAGTAGTAGTGATGCCCTGTGCCTATGATGCCGGTAAAAAAGGTGAGTCCCACGATGACGTAGAGCCACTTCTCCGCGACCTCGCGGTCTATGCCCGTGAGCTTGAGGAGAAGGAACGACAGGAAGGCGGCCATGATAAGCTCCCACACGCCCTCGACCCAAAGATGAACCACCCACCACCAGTAGAACTTGTCAACGGTCATGTTGGCCGGTTTGTAAAAGGCAAAAAGATAGAAAACCGCAAGCCCTAAGAAACCGATGAGAAGCACGATTGATATGCTCGTCCTTCTCCTGCCCTTTATCATGGTCATTATCATGTTGAATATGAACATCAACACCACTATGACGATGGCGACCTTTATCATGAACGGTTGTTCGAGAAACTCCCTGCCGTCGTGCCACCTGAAGAGATACCCTGCTATGGCCGTTGCCCCGCCGACAAGAAATAGCCAGAACTGGACAAGCGCCAGTTTGACGCTGTATACCTCGCCCTCCACTTCTTCAGGCAGGAGGTAATAGGCCGAGCCCATGAAGCCGAATATGAGCCAGACCACAAGGAGGTTGATGTGTATCATACGGGCTATGTTGAACGGCACGGCTGGAAAGAGCAGGTCGGGCCACAGATACTGCGCGCCTACTATAAGGCCGAAGACTATCTGCCCCACGAAAAGCAGCATCGCGGCTATGAAGAACGGGTACGCGACGCGCTGTGATTCATACTGGTATTTCATAGTTCTCCTTTCATTGAAGACGTGAGTAGACGGCGAACCGTCATCTGTTTTTATCGTCTAACCCTCTTTGTTCGGCGGCCAGTTGTTCGTGTCTATCTTGCCCATCCATTTGAAAAACTCCACAAGGGATTCGATGTCCTCGCCGGACAGATCGAACTTGGGCATCTTCCTTGTCGTGCCCCATCCCTCCCTCGCGGTTGTCTCAAGCACGGTCCTCACGTATCCCTCGCCGCGCCTTGTCATGACGTTGCCGAGTTCCGGCGCATAATATGCGCCTTCGCCCAAGAGCGTATGACAGTCTATGCAGGCGTGTCTTTCCCACACCTCTTTACCGTACGCCACCCTTGCGGTGATGTTCTCAGGATGAGTCCTTTCCGGATAGGAAAGGTGAGACATGTAGGTAAGCGCCAGAAGTATCGCGGATACGACGATGGTCGAACCTATGAACATGTTTCGAGCCGAAGCCTTTGTCATTTAACCCTCCCTTTCAAGCCGCCGGCCATGCGTAACCGGCGCCTTTATTTGATAGCGCATTAATAGCATGACCCGCGCCTCGGGCTGTATGACAAATATCAGCCTTGAAAAAATATTCAGGTCAAAGGCGGAGAGCGTGTGACTTAGGTTACATGCGCTTTTAGGCGCGTGGGGTTAAAATCAAGGCATACGATTCGGATATGCGAATAGAGCAGGAGGCTTTATGTCGAGCGAGATGGAAGTTGCGGCCAAGATTGCCGAGGGCATCGGTCTTGCGAGGCAAGGCGAGTACGGGAAGGCGTTGAAGGTATTCGACAAGTACCCGTGTTGCACGCTCGACCCCGTGGCGCTTTCGTATTACGCGCTGTGCCTTGCCGTCGAAGAGGCGCGCTGCGAAAAATCCATCTCGCTTTGCGTGCTGGCCGCTGAAAAGGAGCCGGTAGAGGCTGAGGTTTACTTAAATCTCGGCAGGATACTGCTCATCAGCGGAAGGAAGAATCAGGCGATAAGGGCATTCAGAAAAGGACTGAAGTCAGTTGGCGCCGACGCCGATCTACTGATGGAACTTGATAAACTTGGCGTAAGAAAGAAACCCTTGTTGACCTTCCTGCCGAGGGCAAGCGCTTTGAACAGGCTCATCGGCATTCTCGTCCACAGGCGCGGTTAAAGCCCGCTTCCCTCCCATTAGTCATGGCGCTCTGCAAAGCGCGCAGCGCCATGAACATCTCTTATCCGCCTAAGAAAAAGGGCGCACCCTATAAGGATGCGCCCTTTTCATAAAAAGACTTGCGCCGATAGATCAGGGAAGCTCTGATTAATTCGCCGACCCGTCATTCTCGCTCCGCGTAGAATCTCGTCTTCAAGGAAATCAACAACTTAGAGATTGCCGCGCCCAGCACCACTTTGTTGCACGAAGGAATTTGCCAAGGAACACGCTTTCGTAATCCAAAGTGGTGCTGGGCTCGCAATGACAAAATAAGAATTAATCAGAGGTTCCTTAGCTTCTCTTGAGCGCCATGGCAAGGAGCGGCGGCGTGACGAGTGTGGTAAGCATAATGACCACCACCATCGCCGAGAACACGGTATCGTCCATTACGCCGAGTCCCTTGCCCATGTTGGCGAAGATGAGGCCCACCTCGCCTCGAGGGATCATGCCTATGCCCACAGTGAGCTTCTTGACGCCCTTGCCCGCGGCCACCCCGGCGGCCACCTTCGTTACGACGGCGATTATCGTGATGATGCCGGCCATTACGAGTACCTTGAAGTCCCATAGCGCGGCTATCTTGACCTGTATGCCCGTGAGGATGAAGAATATGGGGATGAAGAAGTGGCCGAGGTGCTCGACGAACTCGACCATGTGCCTGTGAGAATGGGTCTCGATGAGCGAGTCTATCTTTTTCGTAACCGACGATGAGAGCTTTTCCTTTTTCATCATCTCGTGCAGGTCGTCAACGAACGGCGGGTTGCTGAACTGCTCGAAATACACCGGGGTGAGCACCAGTCCCGCGGCAAAGGCGCCGACTATTGGCGCAAGTCCCACGAGCGAAGCGATATACGAGAACACAAGGCCGAAGGATATGATAAGGGCGAACTTCATGCCCACGCCCGTGTTTATCTTTGAAAAGCCGCGTCCGAAACGGGGGGCAAGCCATGCGCCTATGAGTAGTCCGCCCACGAGGAATACGGCGGCCTTGAAAACTATTATCAGCACGTCTCCGGCGCTCACGCTTCCCTGCATGACCATTGCCGACACGACGGCCAGTATAATGAGGCCAAGCACGTCGTCAATGACAGCCGCGCCGATGATGATGCGGGATTCCGTTGTGTCCGATCTGCCGAGGTCCTTCAAGACCCTTGCGGTTATGCCGACCGAGGTAGCGGTAAGCGTGGCGCCGAGGAACAGGTAGGCGTTGGCGCTCAGGCCGCCGATGATATACGGGGCAAGAAAATAGATCGCGACAAACGGCAGGATTACCCCTATGCACGCTACGATGAAGGCCGGAATGCCGACCTTCATCATGCTCTTTACGCTGCTCTCCATGCCGATCTGAAAGAGCAGTATCACGACGCCGAGCTCGGCGAGAAAGTGTATTATCTCGCTGGTCTTTACAGGCTCGAAAAAATCAAGCCCGACGAGATAGAGACTCCCGGCCGCGACGCCGACGAGCAGTTCTCCGAGCACCGCCGGTTGTCCGACGCGCTCGATGAGGCTCGATGCCTTCGCGAGCATCAGTATGACGGCTATCCACAAAAAGATGAGGGGTATATTCGTTGCCGCGCCGGACGCCCCGCCGGAGCCGTCGGTTGATGCAAAAACCACGGACGGGACAATAGAGAGCAAGATGAGGCCGCAGACAACTGAAAACCATTTTAAGATTGATTTGTCCTGATACGATGCGGAGTACATGCGTTTACCTTCCTTAGGGAAGCTCTGATTTATTCACGTTAATGCCAAGGTATCTGTCTATGCGTCACCCGATTAAGGAAAATATTGCGTTGGTTATCGACGGCAGCGGCCGGGTCTGCTCGTTTTCTGCCGTCTTTCACGTCATGCGGCGGGGTTCGGGCGCGTGGCCGCTACGTCGCGCCCAA